>CAYZQS010000017.1:0-9397 GCA_964480735.1 uncultured Rhodobacterales bacterium | reverse complement strand
GCATCCACCGGCTCGTCATTCACCAATATCTGCATTTTCACCAGAAAGTCCTGCCGGTATTCAAACATCTGATAGTCAAACGACGCATACCCCTGTGTTACGCTTTTCAGCCTATCGTAAAAGTCAAACACCACCTCGTTCAGCGGCAGGTCGTAGACCACCATCGCCCGTGAACCGGCATAGGTCAGATCTATCTGCACCCCGCGCCGGTCCTGACACAGCTTTAAAACATCCCCAAGATATTCATCCGGCACCATGATCGTGGCCTTGATGCGCGGCTCTTTGATATGATCCACCAGCGTCAGGTCGGGCATATCGGCGGGGTTGTGCAGCTCCATCACTTCGCCGTCCCGCAGGTGGATGTGATAGATCACCGACGGGGCCGTGGTGATCAGTTCGATGTTATATTCCCGCTCAAGGCGGTCGCGGATCACTTCCAGATGCAAAAGGCCCAAAAAGCCGCAGCGAAAGCCAAAACCCAATGCGGCGCTGGTTTCCATTTCGGTGGAAAAACTGGCGTCGTTCAGCGAAAGCTTGGCAATCGCCTCGCGCAGGTCCTCAAACTCGGCGTTGTCCACCGGAAACAGGCCACAAAACACCACGGGCTGGGACGGCGCAAACCCCGGCAGGGCCTCAGCCGTGCCGCCTTTTTCGTGCGTAATGGTGTCGCCCACCTTGGTGTCGCGCACCCGTTTTATGCTGGCCGTCAAAAAGCCGATCTCGCCCGGGCCAAGGCTGCCCACATGATCCATCTGGGGCCGAAACACGCCAATCCGGTCGACGCCATAGGTGGCACCGGCGTTCATCATGCGGATGCGGTCGCCTTTTTTCAGCACCCCGTCGATGACGCGGATCAGAACGACAACGCCAAGATAGGCGTCGTACCAGCTGTCAACCAACATGGCTTTCAGGGGCGCGTCTGCATCGCCCGTGGGCGCAGGCAGTTCGGTCACAATCGCTTCCAGCACGTCCGCAATGCCAAGGCCCGATTTGGCAGAGATTTCCACGGCCCCGCTTGCGTCCAGTCCGATCACATCCTCGATCTGCTGGGCCACCCGCGCAGGTTCTGCCGCGGGCAGGTCGATCTTGTTCAGCACAGACACGATCTCGTGGTCCGCATCCAGCGCCTGATAGACATTGGCCAGCGTCTGCGCCTCCACCCCTTGCGAGGCATCCACCACCAGCAACGAGCCCTCAACCGCCCGCATGGAGCGGCTGACCTCATAGGCGAAATCCACATGGCCGGGGGTGTCAATCAGGTTGAGAACATAGTCCTCACCGTCCTGCGCCGTATACTCAATCCGAACGGTGTTGGCCTTGATGGTGATCCCCCGCTCCCGCTCGATATCCATCGTGTCCAAAAGCTGCGCCTCCATATCCCGCTCGGCCACCGTGCCGGTCGCCTGGATCAGGCGGTCGGCAAGCGTGGATTTGCCGTGGTCGATATGGGCCACGATGGAGAAATTGCGGATATGGGTGAGGTCTGTCATGGGTGCGGGATATGGGGGAGTGATTGGGTTTGGTCAATGGGGTGGTACACCAGTATTTCCATATATTGCCCCAAACCAAGGACAGCGCCCGGCCTGGAGGGCAGCGAAGCGCCCTCCGTTCGGAGGTCGGGCGCTGTACGGGCGAAGAGGCCCGGACGGGATTTTGGCAGGGCTGGTGCTTTCCCGCGCCGGATGCGGGATCTTTGGGAGTAGCGAAGCACCCTCTCTGACGTGCCAAGGGCAAGCTTTCAGAGGTACGGCGAAGCGCCCTCCCCAAGGGGAGGTTCGGGCGCTGTCCGGGCGAAGAGGCCCGGACGGGATTTTGGCAGGGCCGGCGTGCCTGCACCCGCCTGTCCACCAAAATATGCCGTCGGGCGCGGATCGTTCCGCAGTTCCCTGACCGTTTCACCGGCACGAATTTCGCAGCTTTCCCTTGCATAAAGACCTACCACCAACAGCACGGCAAAATGCTCCTGGTGATCAGGATGGTCGTGCCAAATTCCTTGCGCAACCGCTGTCCCTTTGCGGTCTGTTCGCGCAACCGGGCGATCTTTGTGTTCAACCCGGTTTCATCCACTGCCCGACGGGCGAATGCACAGCAATCTGCCAAGAGGGGATGAACACGATCCGGTCCAAGGGATGCAAATGACCCTTCAACCGGTCGTCCAGCGTTGAACACCCGGCCCGCAGACCGTGCTGTTCATACAGTCAGGCGCATAATTCCGCCGATGTCAGGTCAGGTTGGGCGCCGGAAGTGCGCAAGCAGTTGGCTGTTTTGGTCATCTGTTCAAGCACGGCCCGGTGTTTGGATCATTCGTTGCCGGTGCGGCGAAAAGCGGTTACGGGAGCGCGGACCGGTTTAAGATTGCCGGGCGAAAAAAACACAGCCCAAAAAGCAACCTCTGCGGCCCCCAAATGTCATCCCCGCGCCCCGGGTCCGTAGGCCAGATACATCAGGTCATCCTCGGCAAACCGCTCAAAGCGCAGGGGGTGCACGTCAAACGGCGGGTCGGTTTGCAACAGCGCCGCCGCCACAACTTCGCCCACCGCCGGGGCAAGCTTCAACCCGTGGCCTGAAAATCCGGCGGCAAGATAAAGTCCGCTGATACCGGGCACCCAGCCCAGGACGGGATGCCAGTCCGGCGTTATATCATAAGTACCGCTGACACTGCGGCGTGGTTGTGCGCCAACCAACCCGGGAAAACGTTCGCTTAAGGATTTTTCGATCCGCACCACCTGTTCCCTGTCAGCATCCGCACCTGCCGTAGACGCCGGATCCGAAACCAGCGGCATTTCGGCGGGGTAGGCCGCCGCCAGGAATTCCCGTCCCATTCCCGGGCGGATGACGATATTGGAATTGCCGTCGGTTACACAGCCGTTCACCAGACCCCCGCCGCTGCCGGGGGTCATATACATCATGTCAAGCCTGCGCATTTCAAGCGGCAGATCAATGCCAAGCGGTGCAAGCAACCCGGCGCTCCAGGCACCGGCTGCGGTAACAACGCGGGGCGCTTTGATCAGGCCGTTATTGGTAAACACCCCGGCGACAGCGCCACCAGCGGTGTCAATCGCTGCAACCTGCAGGCCGGTCATTACGCGCACGCCACTTTCCTGCGCGGCCGTCAGATAGCTGAGAACGATCCGGGTGACATCGATAAATCCACCCAAAGGATCGTAAACTCCGCCCATCAGACCCTCGGTATTGATAACCGGTTCCAACGCACCGATCTCAGCCGGGGTGACGAACTTTGTGTCAATGCCAAGGCCGCGGGCCAGATCGATGTTGCGGTGCAATGCTTCCAACTGATCCTGCACGACATTCAGCAAATAGCCCATCGGAACGTAACCGGAATCGCCATAACCAACCACATTGGCCCAATCGCTGAACACCCGCTGGCCGTATTGCGCCATTTTCAGCATCAGTATGTTCGAATAATGCAGCCTGACCTGCCCGAACGTGCGCCCGGACATGCCGCCCAGCGGCGGTGACTGATCAACAACAACGACCTTTTGATTTGTCCGTCTGCCCAGTTGATAGGCAATGCTGGACCCCATCACACCGGCGCCGATCACCACGATGTCAGCTTCGGTTAAAACGTCAGAGTCGCTCATATTCTAACCCACCTTTGTATGACCCTCAAAAAACCTGCCGGTGTCAGCGGCCATCAACGCCGGATCGACGCTGGTGTTTTCAAACGAGGCTATCGCGGCGTCCGCGTCAGCCGCATTTATAAACCTATCGCGGCCAAGGGCAAACAGCTGGCGCAGCCGCGCGGATGTGTATTCCGGGTGAAACTGAACCGACATTGCCGGAAAATCGTAGGTCAGCGCGCCAACGGGGCAGTAATCCGCACGGCATACCACGCGCGCGCCGGGTGGCACTTTTGTCACCTGATCCTGATGCCAGACATTGGCCTGAAACCGCCTGTCATCTTTTTGAAACTCCCGTGTGCCAATCTGATAGCCAAGGGCGGATTTTTCCGCTTTTCCGCCAAATGTGTCGGCCATGATCTGGTGACCAAAGCAAATGCCAAACAGCGGTTTTTCAACGGCTCGCGCAGCCTTAAGAAACCGGCGAAGCGGCCGCATCCACGGGGTGTCATCATAAACACCAAATTCCGAGCCGCCGATGACGTAACCGTCAAATTGATCCGGCAGGGGCATGTTTGCGCCATGCGCGATGTCCACAATTTCGATGCTGAAACCGGCCTTGCCATGCCGCAGCCAGTGCTTAATCTCTTCACCCGCCCGTGGCACCCCGTCAAACAGCGGGCTGGATTGCGCCGTAAGGTCAAGGACCGCGATCCTCACCCCTCAAACGCCCGCTCAATTCCGGCCATTCTTGCGCCGGTGAAGGCAGTGACCTGAAATGACAGTGTCCACGGGTCCCGGACTTCCAGATTAAGTACAGAAGATTTGCGGCAGGGCTTGGCCAATGTGGTTTTCTCTATTGTCATGGCTGACAGATAGCACGCCACGCGCTTGGTGCCGGTCTTTGGGTTCATGCGTTTTTCCAATTCCGCATCCTGCGTGGCAATGCCTACAGGACAGCGGTCGGTGTGACAATGGTGGTAGGCCTCCATTGAGGTTCCCTCGGGGGCAGACAAACACCTAGGTTGTGCCGCGAAAACCCATTCACCGCACGAATTTTAAGTCCGGCTTTGGCGGCTTCTTGCATGTCCTCGTTCGCATCGCGGAAATGGGGTTCGCCGCTTTTTGGCTGACCATTGCTTTGGGCGGAATAGGTAGCCGGTTATCCGGATTTGCACATTTAAAGCGGCATCGGGTTGTCACGCCCGAAGCCGCAATTGACTGCCCTATATGGTCAGGGATGAAATCACACGCACGGCCCGGTGGCCAGATGAACCACCGGGGTTTCGCTGCCATTCAGCCACGACGGATCGACCGCAGTTTATATTGTGTGGAGCCGGACATGCCGTCTTTGGGATAGCTTGAAATCCGCACCCGGTTGCTTTGGTTGCCACCCAGAACAGAGATGTGATCACCCTGATCTTCAAGGAAAAATCCGACGTGGCCGCCTTTGCCCACACGTTCAAAAACGACGATATCGCCTTCACGCGGAGATGTGGCTGTGTCTTTCCCCCAATCTTCCCAGCCAAGCGCGCGCTGGCTGTTGGTGCCAACACGTCCGGCCTGTTCAACGCAGTAATTGACGAAGGAAGAGCACCACGCCACTTCATCGTCAGTTCCAGACCACGCATTCGTTGAATTATGGTACATCACGATCCGGGGGTTGTTGCCGGGGC
Source organism: uncultured Rhodobacterales bacterium (assembly GCA_964480735.1). Classification (GTDB taxonomy): domain Bacteria; phylum Pseudomonadota; class Alphaproteobacteria; order Rhodobacterales; family Rhodobacteraceae; genus UBA5972. The sequence continues at coordinate 4,140 of CAYZQS010000017.1, read as the reverse complement.
CTTCAACCTCGCGGACATCCAGCGCAAGTTCCGCCCGGGCAATATCATAGGCCGACGACGGGCCGGTACCGGACACAAACAGCGCGGCTGCAAAAGACGCTGGCGTCGGTGGAGTGCCGGGTGTTGGCGGGGTGCCTGCAGTTCCGGCAGTGCCCGGCGTTCCGGCGGTGCCTGCTGTCGGCGGTGTCCCCGGCGTTGGTACGGTCAATGCAGACGCGACCATAAAAACCGGAAAACCGCCCGAGACGGTTTTTAGATAACCGCCGTGAACATATCCGTCTGAGCGACCATCGCCATCCACGTCGATGTTCACCCACTCGCCGTGTGAACCAAGCCCGTGAATGAGGGCGTCCGGCGCCAGGGTTTTTTCAACGGCATATTGAGTGCCCGGACCCCGTCGCAGGTTCAGCCCGCTGCGTGCCACAACACGCATCAGAGCAAATCCATTGTTGGCTCCCGGTGCCGGGCCGGACGGTTTAAAGGCCGCTGCGCCGCCGGGCGTAAACTGCCCGTAGTCAGGCCACGCCGGAGACAACGTATTGCCGTCATGGGGAACTGGCGCATTGATCGGCGGCCAGATCTGGTGCAACGCCCATTCGTCTGTGGTAAGAATGTCCTCTGTTCCAGACCAGCGCCCGGCGGCTGCAAGCCAGATAAGATCGGCGTGTCCGGCGTTGCGAACCGTTCTGCCAACCAGTCCTGATCCATAAACCCCAATCCGGTAGATGCCGCCAATTTCCTGATCAATAGCTGCGAAATAATCGACGATGGAGGCCAAGTCGGCGGTTTTAAAATAATCGTGGTCAACAGCAAAATAGATCGCCGAACCCGGCGGCTGGCCGATCCTGCCAGCCAGATCAAGTGCGCGTTTGGCATCTGCCTGACCGCTTGCAGCATCCAGATCGCCTATGTTGCCGTCTTTGCCGCCGCGCTGTTGAAAAACAACGGCCAGCGAAATACCAGCAGACGCGATGGCGTCGGCTTCGGCTTTTTCAACGCGCTTTTCGCTAAGCGCGCTTGAGTTCTGGTGGTTGAAATAGCGAATGATCGTCTCGACTCCACCGGCCCGCAGCGCGTCCAGATGGGCGGTGGTTTTCCAGGGCGTGTCAATAATTCTGTGCATGGGATTTCTCCTTATGGGTTAAATAAATTGCTTCGGCTTTGCCGGGCGCAATGGGTGCTGTCAGCGTAAAGCCCTAATTCTAATGAACATTTGGCAATACTCTGGCGCGGGTTTGAGGTGCGGCTATGGCTTGTGGCAATGTGCCTTGTCCTTGCCATCTGAAACCGAACAGGCGAAACCGGCGGACAGTTTCTGGGCCGCGATTCCGGTGGCGAAGAATTTACCAAGGACGACCTTGCCCTCGCCGATCTGCGTGGGTGTTTCGTTGTTGAATTGCCCCAGAACAGAATATGTTTCGTTGAATTCCTGGCCGGGAAATTTCGCCGTGCCGCCAAGCTCGATCATCTCATTTGTTGGCGAAACTGCAACTGTCGGAAGAATGGCGATGTTCGCGTCTTTAAACCCAAACACAAATTCCGGCGCTTGAGTCGTTGGGGATTGGCCGAGCGTAATTCCCAACGCCTGTGTCTGGCCAAAGACCACCGGGTTGCCGGCGTGCTCTTCACAGGCAGCAAGCAAAAGTGCGGTGGCCAATGCCGCGGGCAGGCGAATATGGATGTGTTGTGACATTATTTATTCCTTTATGTTGGTGGTTTTTTTGTGGTGGCTTGAACCACGCACGACTGCGGTAGATTTGGAAAATTCTCGCGGATAATCGCGATCTGTTCCGGGGTATTAATGAAGAAAATGGCGCTGCAGGCATCAAGCGGCAGGCAAATCAGGTCCTGACTTTGATACCCCAGCACCATCTTTTGTGGTCCGACAGTCGCGCCCAGCGACCTTGTTTTGATGCGGCGACCGTCATCCTCGCACGTATGTTCCGGTGACACGCCAAAACTGACAGACCGGGAAATCATTTCGTTTTTTGCGTACTGCTCTGAGACCGAACAACCGCTGAACGCGACGGCAAATATGGCGCAAAGCGTGTTTTTGAAATTGACCCGTTTAACCGCAGATACGTGCATTTATTTAGTCCCAATTGTTTCGCTGGCAGACGCCGGATTATTTGCAGTGAGTCCCGCAGGCCCCGGCGTTGTCAGTGAAACCAGAATATAACGGCAGCGTGATCCCATCGTTATTCCGGCGGTTTATGGGTGCCTGCCGGTGTTTGAACGCCAAATCACGTTGGATTAACGCGGGGCCGCGTATCCGAGGGAACGATCCTAAATTACAAAAGGAATATGATTATGACTTTGGAACAATGGGTAATACTGGCAGTCGGCGGCGCGTTTTTCGGGTTGGTAGGTCAGGCCATCCGCACGGCGATGGGGTTGCGGAAGCTTCACCAGAGTATCGGCGACGGGCAGGTGGATTTTGACAAGGCGTTCAGCGTCAAGCGGTTGGGGTTAAGTTTGCTATTGGGCATGCTGGCCGGATTGATGGCGGCCTTTTCTATGATGGGTGTGGCCTCAAGCGAAGCTGCGATTGCGTATCAATCTGGCGGAAAATTACCGGCGGCAATTATTACGTCCATTTTGGCTGCCGGTTATGCGGGCGGCGATTTCCTGGAGGGAATTGTGAAGGCGCAATTCAAGCTTGCCGGATGACTGTGCGAGGTGGGCGCGTGAATTGGCATTCACACGCATTCATGACGCCCGCAGGACACCCGGGTGTTCAACATTAAGAATTGACTTGTTGGCCAAACACCCGACATGGTTGCACATAGTTCGATTTATTAAGACCAATTTATAGAGGCAGTAATGGTCTTGCGTATGGAAAACAGGATCGAGGCCGTCCGGCATTTCAAAAGCCCCTACGCGCCCTCGGTCAACTTTATGGGCGCCAGACTAAGATCTGACGACCGTCGTTTGATTAAGGAACCGGTTTATGTTGCCGGAAAAGGGCTGTCGCTGTCACAGGCCCTGCAAAGCCTCTGCGGCGAGGCCGCAGAGCGCGACGGGTTGTTTATGCGCGACGGTGACAACACCCGATCAATTTTAGACGCAAATCTTGCGGTTTCAGGCGTTGTTCCGGCGGGGCAGGTTCTGGAGCAGGGTGAGGCTGATGATTTGGGCAGCACGGGCTGTGCATCCCACAATGTTTTTGAGGCCGCGATAATCAATGCGATTTACGAATTGCTGGAGCGCCGCGCGGTCGGCCTTTGGTGGTCTGGCGAACGACCGCCACAGCGGCTTGACGAAGACTGGCCCGGATTTACGGAAATTTTGACCTATACAGACCGCCTTAGAAGCGGAGCCTTTGTGTCACGACGCACGAGTTTTTTCAGATTGCAGCAGTTTGGACCTGTGCACACCGTTTTGGCGCGGTCCGGTGCTTTGGATGGCTCGCAAACCGCCATTGCCTTTGCGGCATCCGGTTCTTTGGCCAAAGCGGCGCAGCGCGCGTTTTTAGAGCTTTTGTCAGTAGAGTTGGAAACCGCCGATTTGATGGCAGCAAAGCTGAACGGCGACTTTATCGACCGGCAGTCCAACCGCGGACTGGTCGCGGATCGGCAGGAAGCCTTGGTTGGTTCAAAGGCGCATTTGTTTGATGCAAAAGCGCTGAAACCACCAACGGACCAGGAGGTTTCCAGCTCCGCAACAGCGCTGATTAAACACTTGTTATCTGATGGTTATGAAATTGTGATTGCCGATCTGACGCGGCCTGACATCAACCTGCCGACATGCCGCGCAATGTTTGCGGACGCCGCGTTACAGCCGCGATTTCCGGGAGGATTTGATTTGTCGCCTCTGTAGTGCCGGCAAGGATTAACGATCAGTTAACGATGGGTAATATACCACGGATTCAAGTGACCAGGATACCGCACGATAATTGGAGGGGAACAAAATGACAAAGATATCAAAAAATTTTCAGTCTGCCACAGACGACCCGAATGCGCTTTTGAACTTTTTGGGCGATCCCGCGTGGGTCAGGCACTGCCGTCCGGTGGCAGCGGCTGACGGGTCCGGCAAACACCATTCCCAGGGCCTGCCCGCTGGCGTTACCTACCTCAGCCAGTTGATGGCCCATGACATGTTTTTGACCGAACCGTGCCGGAATACATTTGTTCCAAACAC
>CAYZQS010000016.1:35193-44239 GCA_964480735.1 uncultured Rhodobacterales bacterium | reverse complement strand
ATTCAAATCCTGGCCCGAAAGTGCAGCGCGTCTGATCGCGGTGGCTGCGGGCCGTGAAGCCGCCGATCTTGTCCTGAAGAATTGCCAGTGGGTGAACGTCCATTCGCGAGAGGTTTTGGCGGGCCATGGCATCGCAATCGCCGACGGCCGCTTCGCTTACTGCGGACCCAACGCTGACCATTGTATCGGTGAAGATACCGAAGTGATCGACGCTGCCGGCGATTTCGCCATTCCCGGCCTGTGCGACGGCCATATGCATATTGAAAGCGGCATGCTGACCCCCGGTCAGTTTGTCCGCGCGGTGATCCCGCACGGCACCACCTCGATGTTCACCGACCCGCACGAGATTGCCAATGTGCTGGGCCTGTCCGGCGTCAAGCTGATGCACGACGAAGCCCAGATGCAACCGATCAATGTGTTCACGCAAATGCCGTCTTGTGCACCCTCTGCGCCGGGGCTTGAAAACACCGGAGTTGAACTTGGCCCGCGTGATGTATCCCAGGCCATGAACTGGCCTGGCATCGTTGGCCTTGGCGAAATGATGAACTTTCCCGGTGTGATCAACGGTGATCCAAAAATGCTGGCCGAGATGGCCGCCACGCAATACGCGGGCAAAATTGTCGGCGGGCATTATGCCTCGCCCGATCTGGGTAATAATTTCCACGCCTATGTGGCCGGTGGTCCGGCGGACGAGCACGAAGGCACCTGCGAAGCAGACGCCATCGCCCGCGTGCGCCAGGGCATGCGCTCGATGATGCGGCTGGGCTCTGCGTGGTACGATATCGAGGCGCAGATCACCGCCATAACCGAAAAGGGCCTTGACCCCCGAAACTTTATCCTGTGCACGGATGACAGTCACTCCGGCACGCTGGTCAACGACGGCCACATGAACCGCGTGGTGCGGCACGCTATTGATTGCGGCTGTGATCCCGTGGTGGCAATCCAGATGGCCACCATCAACACCGCCACGCATTTTGGGTTGGAACGCGAGCTTGGCTCGATCACGCCCGGGCGGATTGCCGATGTGATCCTGACCTCTGATCTGAAAACCCTGCCGATTGACCGCGTGATCGCGCGGGGCATTACGGTTGCCATCAATGGCGAAATCACCGTTGATCCGGTGCCGTTCCTGTGGCCGGATTCAGCGAAATTTACCGTCAGTCTGGGCAAAAAACTGGCAGCGGAAGATTTTGAGATCAAAGCCCCAGAAGGGGCGACCAGCGTTCGCGTCAAGGTGATCGGCGTGGTTGAAAATCAGGCGCCCACCAAAGCGCTGACCGCTGATCTGGAGGTTCTGGACGGGCTGGTAGAGGGTGACGAGGCGCAAGACGTCTGCCAGATCGCGCTTGTTGAGCGCCACCGTGCAACCGGCGAAGTGACCAACGCCTTTGTGTCCGGCTTCACGTATACGGGTGATTGCGCCGTGGCCTCAACAGTTGCACACGACAGCCATCATATGATCGTGGTCGGCACATCCCGCGCCGATATGGCGCTGGCGGCCAACCGGTTGGCCGAAGTGGGCGGCGGTGTGACCGTGTTCAAAGACGGTGAAGAAATTGCGCTGGTCAAATTGCCGGTGGCCGGGTTGATGTCCGACCGCCCTGCCAAAGAGGTTGCCGCTGCCGCCGACCAGATGGTCGCCGCGATGGCAAAATGCGGTGCCAACATCAACAACGGCTTCATGCAACATTCCCTGCTGGCGCTGGTGGTCATCCCGGAGTTGCGGATTTCAGACGTGGGTCTGATCGACGTCACCCGGTTTGAGAAAACCGACCTGTTTGTGAAAAACTGATGCCCAAAAAGCAGCCCGTCATATCACCTGAACCGGTCAAGCCGGAACTGTTTCACGACCCCAAAGAGCTGGTTGAGCGTCTGAAACTGCTGTATCATCAGGCCACGCAATTTTTATGCGGCAAGTTTTCCGCCGCCCTGAAAGGCGACCTGCAAGCCGCCCGATTTCGCGCGTATTACCCGGAACTGCGCATCACCACCACGTCGTTTGTTCAGGCCGACAGCCGCCTGTCCTTTGGCCATGTGGCCGAGCCCGGCACCTATTCCACCACAATCACCCGCCCTGACCTGTTTGAGAATTACCTTTTGCAACAGGTGTCCTTGCTGATGGAAAACCACGGCGTCGGCGTGTCGGTTGGCGTGTCCAAGACCCCGATGCCTGTGCATTTTGCCATGCTGGATGACGCCAGCCTGTCCCATTCCGGCGGTGGCAGTTTTGAATTTGCCTTGCGCGACTATTTCGACGTGCCGGATCTTTCCACCACCAACGACGAAATCGTCAACGGTTTTCTGATCAAGAACGAAGACGGTGCCGCACCGCTTGCCCCGTTTACTGCCCAGCGCATCGATTATTCGCTGGCACGGCTGGCCCATTACACCGCCACTGATCCGGCGCATTTCCAAAACCACGTGCTGTTCACCAACTACCAGTTTTATGTGGACGAGTTTGCAGTCGAGGCCGCGAAAGCTCTGGCCGATGAAGCCAGCGGCTATACGGAATTTGTCGGCCCGGGAAATCTGAAGATCACCGAGGCCGGACAGAAAATCCCCGAACCAAAAAAACTGCCGCAAATGCCGACCTATCATCTGAAACGTGCCGACGGCAGCGGTGTCACGCTGGTCAACATCGGCATCGGTCCGTCAAACGCCAAGACCGCAACCGATCATATCGCGGTGCTGCGTCCGCATGCCTGGCTGATGCTGGGCCACTGCGCCGGATTGCGCAATTCGCAAAATCTGGGTGATTTTGTGCTGGCCCACGCTTACCTGCGCGAGGACCACGTGCTGGACGATGACCTGCCCGTTTGGGTGCCGGTTCCGGCGCTTGCGGAAATTCAGATCGCGCTGGAAAGCGCGGTTGCTGAAATAACCAAATTCAGCGGCTATGACCTGAAACAGATCATGCGCACCGGCACGGTGGCGACCATCGACAACCGCAACTGGGAACTGCGCGACCAATCCGGCCCGGTGCAGCGCCTAAGTCAGTCCCGCGCCATCGCGCTGGACATGGAAAGCGCCACCATCGCGGCAAACGGCTTCAGGTTCCGCGTGCCCTACGGCACCTTGCTTTGCGTGTCCGACAAACCCCTGCACGGAGAGCTGAAACTGCCCGGCATGGCGTCAGAATTTTACAACACGCAGGTCACAAAACACCTGCAAATAGGGATTCGCGCCATGGAAAGCCTGCGCGATATGCCTCTTGAAAGACTGCATTCGCGCAAGCTGCGCAGCTTTGCCGAGACGGCATTCTTGTAAAATACCCCGGATTTCGGCCAAAAATCGCCAAAAACTGCGAATTTCCCTTTAAAACAGGCATACAAACGATTGAGTTGACACGCTGTATCTAGTTTAATGCGGCCAATGTACCCCAAGGGGTCGTATAACAACAACAGGAATGACATTATGACAAGCCCAATGACAAAAACCGACCTCGTAGCTGCTCTTGCTGATGCCACCGGCAGCGATAAAGCCAGCGCCAGCCGCAGCCTGGACGCTATTTGTGACATCGTAACCAAAGAAGTGGCAGGCGGCGGGGCCGTCACGCTGCCCGGTTTGGGCAAATTCATGTGTCGTGACCGGCCAGAGCGCATGGTGCGCAACCCGGCCACCGGCGAGCAGTTCCTTAAAGGCGCTGACCGCGTGGCCAAAGTGACCATCGCCAAAGCCCTGAAAGACGCCATCAACGCCTGATCCTTTTGCAGGTTTAAGGCCTGAACCAAATATCCTAAAAGGTCGCCGGTCGGCGGCCTTTTTATTTAGGGTAAGCGCGTAGAGTGAAATTCGCAAAACCGGATATTCCAGCCCTTCTTATGGGTCTTGCTTTTGTACTGATGTGGAGCAGCGCGTTTACCTCTGCCCGCATCATCGTGCAGGACGCGCCGCCATTTATGGCGCTGTCATTCCGGTTTCTGATTTCAGGATGTATTGCCGTCGGGCTGGCGTTTGCGCTTGGGCAGCGCATCCGCCTTGGCCGCAGCCAGTGGTCTTCGGTGGTCATTTTCGGTGTTTGCCAGAACGGCCTGTACCTGGGCCTGTTCTTTGTGGCCATGCAATGGATAGAGGCGTCGCTTGCCGCTGTCATCGCCAGCATGATGCCGCTAATCGTGGCATTGCTCAGCCGGGTTTTTCTGAAAGAGAACATTCGCCCTATGGCCGTTGCCGGATTGATCGCGGGCTTCATCGGCGTGACTGTCATAATGGGTGGCCGGATCAGCGGCGGGGCTGATGTGTTCGGCCTTTTGCTGACCGGTATCGGCGTGCTGGCGCTGGCGATTGCAACGCTTGCGGTGCGCGGAGCGTCGTCGGGTGGCAATATCCTGATGATCGTCGGTCTGCAGATGTTGATCGGCGCGGTGTTCCTGCTTATCCCGGCACTGGCGCTTGAAACCTACGCGGTCAACTGGTCGTTAAAACTTGTGCTGGCATTTTCGTACACGGTTTTTGTTCCCGGACTGATCGCCACCTGGGTCTGGTTCAAACTGGTGGGCCGCATCGGAACCGTGCGCGCCGCTACCTTTCATTTCCTCAACCCGTTTTTTGGTGTCGCCTTCGCCGCAGCCCTGTTGTCCGAAACAATTTCATCAGGTGATATTGTGGGGGTCATTGTCATAGCTGCGGGAATATTTGCGGTTCAAACCTCAAAACGCAGCCCATAGTTTCCTTGACCCTTAATCGAGCAATACTTACGCGCCAGCGGGTGTGCAGTCCAAGTTGTTGTGCGTTTCGGGGACAGATTTAGGGCGTTTCCAGTTATAGTGGAACCAATTGGTCCAGCGAACGCCGATGTAATTATAGGCTGCCTCGGTGGGCCAAATGATCCGCCGTTTCAATGTAAACTGGAAGCGCTGTATTCCCGATACCCTTGCCCAAAGAGTGGCGAAAATTGCCTTGCGTTTTCACCATAAACATTTGATTTAACATCATAAACCAGGTCCAGTTTTCCGGCCCACCGGTGCACCGGTCGACCGGTGCACCAGTGCAGCAACTGGTCGGCACGAATGAAGCCGGTTTATGGTGCAGGGTTGATGTGCGCAGGGCTGCCCGTCGGGCAAAGCCGGACCATTTTATCCACAAGAACTGTTCATCTTGAACGGCATCGAGAGCCACCAAACGTTACATTTTTCTAACACCAACGTGACCGCTAAGGCGGAAAGCGTGAGGTGACTGAATTCCGTTTTTCGCATATGAGCGACCAAACGAAAAAAGGACGATGCGCCGATGGAATTGGTATTTGGATATTTGGCGGGCTTGCTGACATTGATTAATCCCTGTGTTTTACCGGTACTGCCGATCGTGCTTGGCTCGTCCTTGCAGGCCAGCAAATACGGGCCGCTGGCGATGGCCACCGGCATGAGCCTGACGTTTGTGGTGTTTGGCATGTTTGTGGCCGTCGTTGGCCAGTCAATCGGTCTGACCACGGAACTTTTGGCGCAAATCGGCTCGGTCATGATGATTGCTTTTGGTGTCATCCTGATTGTACCGCAATTCGCCCATCGCTTTGAACTGGCCACAGCAGGTGCCGCAGCGGGTGCTGACAGCAGGTTTGACGATCTTGACCGCACCGGTCTGCGGGGGCAGTTCATCGGCGGCACTTTGCTGGGCCTGATCTGGTCCCCCTGCATCGGTCCCACGTTGGGCGGTGCCATTTCACTGGCCTCGCAGGGGCAAAGCCTGATCTGGTCGTTCCTGATCATGGTCAGCTTTTCGCTTGGCGTGTCCTCTATCATTGTCGCGCTTGGCTATGGCACCCGCAAGGCCATCATGGGCCGGCAGGCGCAATTGCGGAAATTCGCCCAGGGCGTGCGTCCGCTGATGGGGGCCATTTTTATCGCTGTCGGGCTGATGATCTATTTCAACTTCAACTATGTGATCGAGGGTTGGTTGCTGGATGTTCTACCCATCTGGCTGCAAGATTTCTCGGTCGCGCTGTAAAACCCAGGACAACACCATGAAACGACGTGAATTTCTGAGCTTTACCGCCGCCACTGTACTGGTACCTTTGGCGGCCCGCGCAGAGCTGAAATCTACCCGGTATCAGCCGGGGGTTGTGGATGACCTGCTGGCTGCTGACAAAACTGTCTTTATTGATTTTTATACCAGCTGGTGTAGCACTTGCAGATCGCAACAGCGTACAATTGCTGCGCTGCGTGCTGAAAATCCTGTCTATGATCAGAATATGGTTTTCGTCAATGTGGACTGGGACATCTACGCCCAGTCCAGTCTTGCGATTTTTCACAAAATCCCCCGCCGATCCACGCTGCTGGTTTTGCGCGGTGACGAAGAACTTGGCCGTATAGTCGCCGGAACCGGGCGGGCTGAAATTAAAGCTCTGATGGATGCAGGAATAGCATCGGCCTGATGCGGAATTTCAAATGAAGCAAACAATCAAAGGACAAAACAATGCAACGCCGTGACTTTCTTGCTTTTTCAGCCGCCGCAGTGATCCTACCCGCAGGTGCGCAAGCTGCTGCTGACCTGCTGACGTATAAGCCGGGGCTGGTCAAACAATTGCTGGCCGCTGATAAAACCGTTCTGGTTGACTATTACGCTTCGTGGTGCAGCACCTGCCGTGCCCAGGAACGGGTGGTCAACGCATTGCGCGATGAAAATTCAGCCTATGACGCACAAATAACGTTTGTGCGGGTAGACTGGGACGCCGACGCCCGCAGCCCGATTTCCACCGATTATAACATTCCGCGCCGCTCTACCTTGTTGCTGCTTCGCGGCGATCGGGAGTTGGGGCGGATCGTCGCCGGAACGCGACGTGGTGACATAAAGAAACTGCTGGACAATGGCCTTGGCTGACTGCATCGCTTGCCGCAAATAACGCCATAACGATCAATTTACCGCTGTTGGGTGGTTTCTTTGATAGTGTCCGGATGAATCGCTAAGAATGGAGCGCCCAATGCACCGCCGCCGCTTTTTGACAATAACGTCCGCCGCAGCTTTGCTGCCTTTGGCCGCCACCGCGATTGAGCCGCCGATTGTCTTCAAGCCCGGTCTGGTGGCCGAGCTGTTGGCAGAGGGTAAAACCGTCCTTGTTGACTTTGCCACCGATTGGTGTCCGACCTGCCGCGCGCAGGAACGGACCATCAAGGCGCTGCGCAATAAATTTCCGGTGTATGACCAGAATATTACATTTGTACGATTGGATTGGGACTTCTTTTCCGGGGCAAAAGTCTCCAGAAAGCATAAAATTCCGCGGCGTTCGACGCTGCTGCTGTTGCGCGGTGAAGAAGAACTTGGGCGCAACGTGGCGGGCACCAGCTTTAATTCCATAAAACGCCTGCTGGATCTGGCTTTGGATGCGCCTGCGACATAAACCTTCGCCGCTTCAGCCAATCCTGCCCCGGTTTTCACCAACCTCGCCGCCAATCTGTCCGCGGTGCAACAGGATGTGATCCAGCAATACGCAAGCCATCATCGCTTCGCCCACCGGAACCGCGCGAATGCCCACACAGGGATCGTGGCGGCCCTTCGTAATGATATCGGTTTCCTCACCCGATTTGGTGATGGTTTTGCGCGGCATCAAAATGGAAGAGGTTGGTTTTACCGCAAACCGGCAGACGATATCCTGTCCCGTGGATATTCCGCCCAATATTCCGCCCGCGTGATTTGATGAATAGACGGGCCCCTTGTCACCCATGCTGATTTCGTCAGAATTTTCCGCTCCGGTCAATGTTGCTGCCGCCATGCCCGCGCCAATCTCAACGCCCTTGACCGCATTGATTGACATCATCGCGGTGGCAATATCTGTGTCCAGTTTGGCATAGACAGGTGCACCCAGGCCGGCCGGTGCGCCGATCGCCGTCACTTCAACAACCGCGCCAACCGAGTTGCCGGATTTCCGCAGCCCGTCCAGATACCCGGCCCAATCGGCCGCCGCTTCAGCGTCCGGCGTCCAGAACGGATTGGCCTTTATCTGTTCCCAATCCCAGTTGTTCCGGTCAACCTTCCGCGCGCCCATCTGCACCATACAGCCAATAATCGAAAGATCCGGTACAAGCGATTTAAGCACTTGCCGCGCAACACCACCCGCCGCCACCCGCGCCGCAGTTTCCCGCGCCGAAGAGCGCCCGCCGCCGCGTGGATCACGAACACCGTATTTCTGCCAATATGTGATATCCGCATGCCCGGGCCGGAACTTTTCAGCGATCTCTGAATAGTCTTTTGAGCGCTGATCGGTATTTGCGATCATCAGCTGAATGGGCGTGCCGGTCGTCACACCCTCAAACACCCCTGACAGGATTTCCACCTGATCAGCTTCCCGCCGCTGGGTGGTATATTTGCTTTGCCCCGGCTTTCGCTTGTCCAGCCAGCGCTGCAGCATATCAGCGGCAATCGGAACTCCCGGCGGACAGCCGTCAACCACCGCCCCCAACGCAGGCCCGTGGCTTTCACCCCAGGTGGTGACGCGAAACATATGGCCAAAGCTGTTCATGGACATAATCGAAATCTCCTTTGATTGGCCTTATGCCCCAGACGGCATACCTTGCCAAGCAGGAGGTGGATCAGACGTGGCTCGGAGGGTCGATTAAAGGATCATATCTTCCAGCGTCTTGGCGTGATGGGTTATCTGCTCGTATCCGTCGTTGTTTACAATAAAGCTGTCGCCCACCTGCGCCCGAAACCGCCGCGCACTTACGGAACCGTCCACTGCAAATACCATGCCCGGTTTCAACACGGTTTTGTCGCCAACCACCAGTTCCGGTTTTTCCAAAAAACTGTATCCGGTCGCCCGGCCACAGCGAAACGGATAATCATATCCGGCGCTTTGGATCACCTCGGCATAGGCTGCGTGCACCTCTTCTGCCACAACGCCCGCACGCAACACCGACAAAGCGGCGGCCTGACTGGCAACGGCCACCTCATAGATTTCCGCCTGCTGCGGGTCCGTAACTTCGCCAATCCAAAACGTCCGGTCAAAACCCAGCTTAAACCGGTGAAAATTGGTCATACCGCAAAAACACAGGAAAACCGGCTCGCCGGATTGCATCACTTTGGTAGAGGCCCGGTGATGCGGCTTAACGATCTG
>CAYZQS010000016.1:24765-35093 GCA_964480735.1 uncultured Rhodobacterales bacterium | reverse complement strand
ATGGCCGCCGCGTCCGCAACCTGTGCCGGATCAATATGATCGTCAACACACCGGCGCACGACGCTCGGCATATCATCCGGTTCCAGCGCAACACGCCCAACGCCAGCCATAAACCGGACAAGTTCGCCGTGCCACTCCTTATCCAACCCGTCGTTCCACGCAACCAGCCGGTCCACACGCGCAACCTCTGCCGCCATAGGCATTTCCATCGCCGGGGTGATCAAAACGCTGCTGCCGTCACGACCTACTGCCAGTATCGTCGGGCGGCCAAATTCCATGTGCAGATAGTCGTAATAACCGGTCAGGTAATAGACATTGTCGTCATCGGTTATCAGCGCCAGATCTATCCCAGCTCCACCAAGGCGACGACAGAATTCCCGCATTCGTACCTGAAACATCAAAGCGGCCCGGGGGCCAGTTGTTGTTCAACCAGTGCCACCCAAAACGCCGAACCCGGAACAAGGCCCGCATCGTTAAAGTCATAATCTGCCGAATGCAGCGGGCGGGAATGCGCCCCTTCCACGCCGTTCCCCAAAAGCAAATAGCAACCGGGTTTGACAGCGGCCATATGGGCAAAGTCTTCCGAAAACAGCTTTGGCGCACTGGCCGCGTTAACCTGACCTGTACCAAAAATATCAGCCCCTGCCGCCGCTGCCGCCTGTACGGACTCTGGCGCATTTTCGATCGCCGGAAATATCGTTTCGTAGGTTACCGTTGCCCTCACGCCGTGGGCGTCACACACGCCTTTCACTATCTCGCGCATCCGGGTTTCGATTGCTTTGTTTGTTTCACCGGACAACGCCCGCGCGTCACCCTTAAGAGTAGCGTTGCCCGGCAACATATTGCGCCCGCCGTCGGTGATAAACTCTGTTACTGAAACCACCCCGTTCAAACCGGGATCAAGTTTTCGGGAAACGATGGTCTGCAAGGCGCTGACCACCTGCGCCCCCACCATAATGGCATCAACCCCCATATGCGGCAGCGCCGCGTGTCCGCCTTTAGCTGTAATCGTTATCTCAAACAGGCTTTCGCTTGCCGTCATCGGCCCGCTTCGCGTTTGCAGGGTTCCAACCGGCAATCCCGGCATATTGTGAACCCCGTAAACCTGATCCACGTCAAAACGCCCAAACAGCCCGTCATCAATCATGGCTTTGGCACCCAGGCCATGCTCTTCGTTCGGCTGAAAAATGAAAACCGCGCGGCCGTTAAATTCGCCGCTTTCCGCCAGATATTTGGCCGCACCCAACAGCATGGCGGTATGGCCGTCATGACCGCAGGCGTGCATGACCCCGTCGTTTACCGATTTATGAACCGACGTTCCGGTTTCCGTAATCGGCAAGGCGTCCATATCTGCCCGCAGGGCGATGCTTTTCGTGCCGTTGCCTTTGTTAAGAACTCCAACCACGCCCGTTTGACCAACATTGCGGTGGACTTCCAGCCCAAAACTTTCCAGCAACCCCGCCACTTTTGCGGCGGTTCGGTGCTCGTCAAACCCCAGTTCGGGATTGGCATGAATATCATGACGCCAGTCGGTCATTTCGGCCAACAGCCCGTCGGTTTTGTAATCGGCCATCAAACATCCCGCCGTTTTTTTCTTTTGGTCAGCAGATATTAACCACTGCCAACAAGCAATAGAAAATCCCCGGCCCGCAATTTGATCCTGACGCAATCGAATACCGGGCATCAGCAGGGTGACAACGCAAAGGCCCGTCCGACCGGCAGGGCGCTGAAAACGGCGCTGCGAAACATGCGTGCCAATGGGGGCCTGGGCAATCCCCTCTTGCCGAAAATATCCCATTGCCATATCTTTACCAGACCTCGGGGAGCCAAGTGGCTGAGAATACAACCCGTAGAACCTGAACCGGATAACACCGGCGGAGGGAAGGTTTTCGCACCGTTCGTCAAAACCCTTTCTGCGCCTGTGGCAATGAAAGAGGACACAATGTTACGATTCCCCCTTTTGGCCGCAGGACTTGTACTGGCCCTTTCGGGTCCCGCAAGTTCAGCTGACGCGCCAGTTTTAACCATATACACCTACGACAGCTTCGTCTCAGACTGGGGCCCCGGCCCGAAAGTGAAAGCCGCTTTTGAAGAAATCTGCGCCTGCGATCTGCAGTTTGTCAGCGCCGGAGACGGCGCGGCCCTGCTGGCACGGCTGCAACTGGAAGGCAAACACACCAAAGCAGACGTGGTATTGGGGCTGGACACAAACCTGACTGACAAAGCCGCCGCAACAGGCTTGTTTGCAAACCACAATGGCATACCCGAAAATCTGGACTTGCCGGTCAAATGGGCGGATCCGATTTTCCTGCCCTATGACTGGGGTTATTTCGCCTTTGTTTACAACCGCACGGATGTCTCTGATCCGCCTGACAGCTTTGAAGCACTGATCGCCACGCCGGATGACTTTAAAGTCGTCATACAGGATCCGCGCAGTTCCACGCCGGGCCTAGGTCTGTTGCTGTGGGTCGAAACCGCATACGGGGACCGTGCGCCGGAAATCTGGGAAGGGCTGTCGCCCCACATCCTGACCGTCACCAAAGGCTGGTCAGAAGCTTACGGCATGTTCGTTGCGGGCGAGGCTGACATGGTTCTGTCTTACACAACCTCCCCTGCCTACCATATCATCGCGGAAGACGATCCCTCTTACGCCGCCGCGCCTTTTGACGAGGGCCATTATATGCAGATCGAAGTGGCGGCCAAAATTGCCGGAACAGATCAGCCGGAACTGGCGGATGATTTCCTTGCGTTCATGACGTCAGAGGCGTTTCAGTCCATCATCCCCACCACCAACTGGATGTATCCGGCGGTTATGCCGCCCGACGGCCTGCCCGATGGGTTCCACCGTATCGTCACCCCCGAAAAATCCCTACTGCTGCCTGCGCAACACGCCGCCAGCGTGCGGGACGCGGCATTGCAGGGATGGCTGACAGCGCTCAGCAAATGAGCCTATCCGCCAAACCCAGCACAGCAATGGGCGGACTTGCCGCCTGCCTGTTGCTGCTGCTCAGTTTTGGCACGCTGGTGTCGGTGGCCCTACGTGCCGACGCGCCCTCCGGGTTGTCTGCGTCTGACTGGGCCGCGGTTACTTTCACCATCAAACAGGCGCTGCTTTCGGCATTCCTAAGCTGTGTGCTGGCGATCCCCGTGGCCCGGGCGCTGGCACGCCGCAGTTTTGCCGGGCGTCGCGCGATGATTGCCCTGCTTGGCGCACCTTTCATCCTGCCGGTAATCGTTGCGGTTCTGGGCCTGCTGGCGGTATTTGGCCGCTCCGGGCTGTTCAGCACCCTGCTTGCCCCTTTGGGCATCGGTCCGCTTGATATCTACGGCCTTCGCGGCGTGGTTCTGGCGCATGTATTTTTCAATCTGCCGCTGGCAACCCGCCTGATCCTGCAGGGCTGGCAGGCGATACCGGCGGAACATTTTCGGCTTGCGGCGCAGCTTGACATGACGTTCGGCACCATCAGCAGGCACCTGGAGCTTCCCATGCTGCGCACCGTTCTGCCCGGCGCATTTGCGATCATCTTCCTGCTTGCCACCACCAGCTTTGCCGTTGCACTGGCGCTTGGCGGCGGCCCCAGGGCCACGACCATCGAACTGGCAATATACCAGGCCTTTCGCTTTGATTTTGACCTTGCCAAAGCCGCCCTGCTGGCGCTGGTCCAGTTCGCGCTTTGCACAGCCGCTGCCACGGCGGCGTGGATGTTGGCCGCGCCGGCCGGATTTGGCGGCGGGCTGGACCGGCCCGTGCAGCGCTGGGATGCGAACACCAGGGCCGCCAGATCACTCGACGCGGGCATTCTGCTTTTGGTGGCCGTGTTCTTGTTCCTGCCGCTGGTCGCCATTATCGCCAAAGGCGCACCACATCTGCTGGCATTGCCCCAGCAGGTCATCCCTGCCGCATTCAGGTCCATCGCCGTGGCGCTTGTTTCCACCGCGCTGACCCTCGGACTGGCGCTGCCGCTTGCCCTTTGGATCACCAACCTGAAATCCAGATCGCCAAGACTTGGCGGTGCGGTCGAAAGCATCGGTTATCTTTCAATCGCCACATCGCCAATGGTGATCGGAACCGGATTGTTTGTTCTGCTGTTTTTGCTGATTGATCCTGTCAGCATCGCCCTGCCCCTTACCGCAATTGTCAACGCTGCCGTAAGTCTGCCGTTTGCCTTGCGTGCCCTGATCCCGGCGACGGCTCAGGTGCAGCAAACCTACGGCCCCCTGTGCCGATCTTTGAACATGTCCGGTCATTGGCAGTTTCGCCTGATCATCTGGCCCCGTATCCGGCGCCCTGCCGGGTTTGCCGCCGGGATCGCCGCGGCGCTGTCGATGGGTGATCTTGGCGTCATCGCATTGTTCGCTGATCCAGACCACGCCACCCTGCCGCTGGTCATGTACCGCCTGATGGCCGCCTATAACACCGATGCGGCAGCGGCGGCGGCGCTGCTGCTGCTTTGCCTCAGCCTTGGCCTGTTCTGGCTGTTTGACCGCGGAGACCGTGTTGATGCTGAAGCTTAAGAACCTGCGGATAACCCAGGGTGATTTCACCCTGAATGCCAACCTCAACATCACAAAACCGCGCATAACTGCGATTGTTGGCCCGTCTGGTGGGGGTAAATCCACGCTGCTGTCCACCATCGCCGGTTTCATTCAACCCAACAGCGGGCAGATCATTCTGGACGGGCACGACATCACCAAAACGCCACCGGGCAATCGCCCGATCACCTTTTTGTTTCAGGATCATAACCTGTTTGCGCACCTCAGTGTGTTTCAAAATATCGCGCTTGGCATTCGGCCAAACCTGCGCCTGTCCCGGCAGGACAGGACATCTGTTCATACCGCCCTTGACCGCGTCAATCTGCAAAATCAGGGCGACAAGAAACCCGGCCAACTGTCGGGCGGACAACAACAGCGCGTCGCACTGGCACGCGCCCTGCTGCGAGACAAGCCGGTTTTGATGTTGGACGAACCCTTTGCCGCGCTGGGGCCCGCGCTAAAAGAGGAAATGCTGGCCCTGGTCAAACAGATCGCCGACAACTCAAACATGGCACTGCTGATGGTCACCCATGACCCAAACGACGCAAAACGGATTGCCGACGAAACCATTTTGCTTGCGGATGGCCAAGCACATCGGCCGGTTCAAACCAAAACGCTGTTCGCGCACCCGCCAAAATCATTGTCAGACTACCTGGGAACCCCGCCCTGATCCGGGTTCATTGTTCAGCAAATACTCAAATGGCCCTGCGGCCAAACAGCAAAAAGGCGCGCCATTGGCACGCCCTTTGCAATAATCAAAATAAGCCTTGTTAGATTTTGCGCTTTTCTCTGGCCCATATCTTTTTGTTGGAAAAGTACAACAAAGTGGAAAACAGGATCATAAAGGCAATCGCCAACACACCGGTCTTTTTTCGTGCCATCATCTTGGGTTCGGCTGTCCACATCAAAAACGCCGCAACATCGGCTGACATGTGGTGCACGTCATTGGCGTGTCCGTCTCGAAACTCGACCAACCCGTCTTCCAGCGGTGGTGGCATGGAAATCCAGCCGCCGGGAAAAGCTGTGTTTTCATACAGCGTTACGCCGGCTTCCTCTTTTTCCTCGCCGGTATAACCCGCCATAAGCGAGGCGATGTTTTCCGCCCCGCCCATGCCTTTGAACAGCTGGTTCAACCCGGACCCGTAAGGCCCGTGAAAACCTGCACGGGCTTTGGCCATATTGCTAAGATCGGGCGCGTCCTCGTTTGGGCTGACCGGAAATTTGTCTGACACAATCGCTTCGCGGGTGTCGCCCGGCTCGGCCTCGTCGCCGTCATCAGGAACCTCAAATTGCGCCGCAAAGGCTTTCACCTGTTCCGGGTCCAGCTGAGGGCCGCCATGATCTGACAGGGTGCGAAAAGACACCTGCCGCAACCCGTGACAGGCCGAACAAACTTCAGTGTAAATCTGCAGTCCACGCTGCAACTGGTGGGTGTCGTAGCGGCCAAACGGGCCTTCAAATGAAAACTTGAAGTTTTCGATATGCGCTTCTCCCGCGGCATTCGCCGCACCACTTCCCAAACCAAACACGATAAGTGCCGCAAGTATTGTTTTCATATTCATCCTGAACATCCTCTCGCGCAATTATTCAGCCGCCGACGCGGGCGCGTCTTTGGGTGGATAGTGGGCATCGAAATCTTCCTCGATTGTTGCTGGCGGTGTATTCGGTTTTTCCAAAACACCCAGCAGCGGCAGGATCACCAGAAAATATCCAAACCAGTAGGTTGCCCCAACCAATGAAATCGCTGGCACCAGTCCTTCGGCAGGCTGTGAACCGGCCCATGTCAACACGATGAAGTCAAACACAAACAGCCAGAACCACCAGCGAAAAAACGGCCTGTAACGGCCAGAGCGCACGCTGGATGTATCAAGCCACGGCACAAACACCATCACAACGATGGACCCAAACATCGCAACCACGCCAAAGAATTTGGCGTCAACAATGCCGGCGGTTACAAAGTTTGCCAACTGCACAACCCATACGTCCGCCGTAAAGGCCCGGAGGATGGCAAAGAACGTCAGATAATACCATTCCGGTACGATATGCGTCGGCGTTACCAGCGGGTTGGCCTCGATATAATTGTCCGGATGGTTCAGGTAGTTGGGCATGAAATACACAACGATAAAGAACAGGATCAAAACCACCGACAGGGCGAACAGGTCTTTGACCACAAAGTATGGCCAAAACGGTACGGTGTCTTTCTTGACCTCGTCCTTGGAAGCAGTTCGTACATCGACACCAGCAGGGTTACCGTTGCCCGTTGTGTGAAACGCCCAGATATGCAGCGCCACAAGGGCCACCAGAACAAACGGCAGCAGATAGTGCAGGCTGAAAAACCGGTTCAATGTGGCGTTGTCAACCGCCGGTCCGCCCAAAATCCAGGTTTGAATGGTGTCGCCAATCCCCGGGATTGCGCCAAAGAAACCAGAGATAACCGTGGCACCCCAAAACGACATCTGACCCCAGACCAAAGCATAGCCCAGAAAGCCCGTGGCCATCATCGCCAGATAGATCAGCATGCCCAGAATCCACACAATCTCGCGCGGGGCTTTGTATGATCCATAGTACAGACCGCGGAAAATATGCATATAGACCGCGATAAAGAACAGGCTGGCACCGTTTGCGTGCAGATAGCGCAGCGCCCAACCACCGTTCACATCACGCATGATGTGCTCGATACTGTCAAAAGCCATGCCAACGTTAGGCGTGTAATGCATTGCCAGCACAACGCCGGTGGCGATTTGCAGCACCAGACAGAACACCAGAACCACGCCCCAGATCCACATCCAGTTCAGGTTCTTTGGCGTTGGGATCATCAGCGTGTCATAGGCAAGACTGACGATCGGCAACCGTTCGTGCAGCCATTTTTCAAACCCCGTTTTGGGTTCGTAATGATCGTGTGGAATTCCGGCCATTTGTGCGCTCCCTATCCGAGTTTGACTGTAGTTTCGTTCAGAAATACCGCCGTTGGCACCGGCAGGTTTTCGGGTGCCGGACCTTTGCGAATGCGTCCTGAGGTGTCGTAATGCGATCCATGACAGGGGCAGAACCAACCACCAAACTCACCCGCTCCGTCGCCCAGCGGCACACAGCCAAGGTGCGTGCACACACCCATCATCACCAGCCATTCGCCGTTTTCATCAAGGCTGCGGTTTTGGTCCGCCCCGTCTGTTCCCGGCAAATTGGCGTTGCGGCTGTCGTTGTCCGGCAGATCAGCCAGATCGGTCGCCCGCGCCTCTGTAATCTCCGCTTCCGTGCGACGCCGCAGAAAAACCGGCTTGCCGCGCCACTTGACCGTCAGTTGCGTGCCCGGCTCAATTTCGTCAATGGCCACTTCGATCGAGGCCAGCGCCCGCACATCCGCGCTTGGGTTCATCTGATTGACCAGCGGCCAGACTGCAGCGCCCGCGCCCACGACCCCGGTGGCTGTGGTGGCAACGTAAAGAAAGTCGCGGCGGGTGCCACCCTCGTCTTCTGCATGAGACACGATATTATCTCCTTTGCTCGACCGGTTAATGCGGTCAATAATCATTCCTGCGTCCCGGCTTTCGCAAACGCGTTCGCGGGGTTACTACACACAGAAATAGGTGGCGTCCAGCGGTCAAACGGGCGCATTTACAAGGGAAGAGGCAGAACATGCGGCTTGCGGTTTATCAACCGGATATTGCGGCCAATCTGGGCGCGATGATACGGATATGTGCGTGTTTTGACGTGCCACTGGATATTATAGAGCCCTGCGGTTTTCCCCTTTCCGTCAAGGCCCTGCGCCGCACGGCGATGGATTATGCGGATATCGCAAACCTCACCCGCCACGATTCATGGGAAACTTTTCATGCAATCCGGCGCAATGGTCGTTTGATTCTGCTGACCACCGGCTCTGCCGGTACGCTGTGGAACTTCAAGTTCTCTGCCACCGACACGGTGCTGGTGGGGCGCGAGACCGCCGGGGTTCCCGGGCCCGTGCGCGAGGCCTGCAAACATCACATTGCCATTCCAATGCCGGGCGGCGGGCGCAGCCTGAATGTCGCTGTCAGCGCCGGAATCGCGCTTGCCGAAGGGCAGCGTCAAACCGGATCAAACAGCGACAGTAAATTATCAGGCACGCCAAGATGACCCACATCACCCAACGCTGGAAACTGCGGCTGATTGTGCTGGCCATGCTTGCCACGGTTTTAATCACCAAACCGGATGTGGAACGCTACGGCGACAACTTTCAAATCGCCCTGCCGATTATCGCCTTGGGATGTGCGGCAACCAACGGGCAGGCGCTGGATTTCGTGGCGCGTTATGCAACCATGATGGTGGTTGTTCACGGCTCTAAAAACCTGCTGGGCGATGCAAAAATCAACCAGCGGCCTCGTGGCGGCGGCAAGGGATTTCCGTCCGGCCATACGTCCACTGCGGTATTGGGCGCCAGCTATCTGGTGCACAGTTGCGTGGACAACAACATCTGGGTGAAAGGCCTTGCGGTTATTTCGGCGGGCTTTGTCGGCGGTTCGCGCATCGCCGTTGGTGCCCATGACATCTGGCAGGTGCTTGTTGGTGCCTTGACCGGTTGGCTTTGCGAACGGGGATTTCGTGGCCGGCGGTCGCTTTTGGGTTGGATAAGGCATATTTTTGCACTATCTGTTGGCAAATCACGGCCCGACCATCCAAAATAATTATGGATCATTTTTATGTTTAAGACAGTTTCAAGTTTCCTGATTCTGGCGGCACTGGCCTTGGCCCCGCAAGCAAAATCAGAAATCGTTCTCAGCTTTTACGGCGGCCCGCAAACCGCGCCGCACAGCCGGGTTTCCGGCACCGATCCGGCAGGCGTGGGAGCGTTTAGTTTTATTGCCGGATGGGACGGCCGTTCGTTTTCATTTCCCATTCATTACGGCGTCAGAGCAACCTGGTGGAAATGGGAAGACTGGGGCATCAGCCTGGACCTGAACCACAACAAAATTTACGCAAACGCGGCAACGCTTGCCGCCAGCGGCTTCAGTGTGCTGGAGTTCACCGATGGCCTGAATACCGTAACCTTCAACGCAACCCGCAGATGGAAACGCGATGGTCGCAAGCTGACGCCCTATGTTGCCGCAGGTCTTGGCTTTGCCGCACCCCATGTGGAAGTCAAAACAACAGCAGCCGCGCCGCTGACATTTTCATATCAGGTGGCCGGGCCCGCCGTTGCCCTGATTGCCGGCGCTGAATACCGGATCAAACCGCGACTGTCGGCTTTTGCAGAGTATAAATTCACCTATAACGTGCTTAACACCAGCCTTGTTGGCGGTGGCACTCTCAGCACCAATGTGATCACAAACGCCATTAATATTGGTCTGAGTTTGATTTTTTAGTCCGTGCGGATACCAAAGCCGGTGAATTTGGTGCCGTATTTTGCTGCGCGTGACAGTTTCCGGGATCACCTGACACATGGCAATTAATCATCTGATTGATGCGCTGGAACTGATCGCCAAAACCAGCCCTGCCAGGATTTTCGCCACGTTGCCGGACGGCTCTGAAACCAGTTTTGCGGATTTCTTTGCTGGAGCACGCAAACAGGCGTTGGCGCTGACGGGGCTTGGGCTGCAACCGGGCGACCGTGTGGCGGCGCAGATTGGCAAATCCATACCGGCGTTACAGTTATATATCGCAACCGTCATGGCCGGCGGCATTTTTCTGCCACTGAACACCGCCTACACCGCTTCGGAAATCAGTTACTTTTTAAGCGATGCAACTCCAAAAGTATTCGTCTGTGATCCCGCGAAAGTAATGGACCTGATGCCGGTTGCCGCAGAGGCCGGAACCAAATC
>CAYZQS010000016.1:14223-24665 GCA_964480735.1 uncultured Rhodobacterales bacterium | reverse complement strand
GCGGGACTGAACCGGAAAACCGCCGCCAACATGCGCCTTTTCATTTCCGGCTCGGCCCCCTTGCTGGCGGAAACCCACAAGCGCTGGTTTGCCGCCACCGGACATGCCATTTTGGAACGCTACGGCATGACTGAAACCAATATGAACACCTCCAACCCCTGCGACGGCGACCGCCGGGCCGGGACGGTTGGCTTGCCATTGCCTGATGTGGACCTGAAGGTCTGTGATCCTGTGACCGGCAGCAAACTGCCAACCGGTGAAATCGGGGTTATCGAGGTTCGCGGCCCAAATGTTTTTTCGGGCTATTGGCAGATGCCGGATAAAACCGCTGAAGAATTGCGCGAGGATGGATTTTTCGTTACCGGTGATCTGGGCATGATAGACGCTAACGGATATGTCACCATTGTTGGCCGTTCCAAAGACCTGATCATCACCGGTGGATTTAACGTTTATCCAAAAGAAGTCGAGGGCGTGATTGACGATCTGCCGGGAGTTTTGGAAAGCGCTGTTATCGGCCTGCCCGATGCGGATTTTGGCGAGGCCGTGGTGGCCGTGGTTGTCGCGCGTGATGGCGAAATTGCCACAGAAAATCTGTCGCCGGCATTGGTTGGAAAACTGGCGAAATTCAAACTGCCGAAACGATTTGAATTTGTCGAAGAACTGCCCAGAAACAGCATGGGCAAAGTTCAAAAGAATGTACTGCGGGACAAGTATTCGTAAGTAAGATTGTTTTGCGATCTACCACTTTTTTACGCTGTCATTGCCCGACTTACTCGTGAAACCACTGCACCGCATTCATCCATACGAAAACCATATCAAAACCATATGAAAACCATACACGCAAAAATCAGCCAACAGGCACCGTAACAACCATACTTTCCCGTTTGGCAAATTCCGCTTCCCAGACCGCCAGATTTTGCCTCCCGGCCCGCCAGTCCCGCTCGCCGTGGCGAAAATCCAGATAAGCCAACGCGCACCCAATCGCGATCTGCCCCATGTCCAACGGCCCGGCCAACTGGTCCATCCAGTCGTTTTCAACCGCATCCAATGCCCGCACAATCTTTACCCACTGACCGTCGATCCATTCTGTAATAACCATTTCCTCCGGACGGCACCGCCGCTCATAAACCATCAAAACAGCCGCATCCATTATGCCGTCGCCAAGGGCCTCCAGCGTCAGGGTTGCCCACAACTCCGGCGCGTCCGGATACAGTTTCCCGTTGCCGCGATCATTCAAAAACCGGCAAATTACCCGGCTGTCAAACAGCGTCTTGCCATCGCTCAATGCCAGCGTTGGTATTTTTCCAAGCGGATTATAAGTTGTTGGCATATTTGCAGAATTTACCGGCGTGCCCGCCGCGTCAACAATTTCTACATCGCTTAGCTGACCGGTTTCATGCAGCAAAACCACGACTTTGCGAACAAATGGCGAGGCCGCCGCGTGGAACAGTTTCATCGTCAAACCCGCCGGAATTTTATGCGGCCAAGGCCAACGATATCAACTTCAACGCCCGGCCCGCGTCTGCCAATTCTGATGATCCGGCGGTACCTCACAGACCCGTTCACCTGCTGACGGTCCGTTGGGCGGTTGGCGGAAAGCCCTTCGTCCACCCTGTCCATCGCGTCCTCTGTGCCCTGATGCGTTTGTGAACGGTTGATCCGGCGCGACGCCAGATAAGCCACGGCGGCAATGGTGCCATAACGCGCTGCGGTCACTGCAAAAGGCGCAATCGGTAAAGCCATAATTCTCTCCTGTGCTGGCTTTAACTTAAGCTGCCAGAACACGTTCTGCAAATTATTTGCCCGGCGGATTGCGCATCAGGTCCGAAAGTTCCCCAACACTCTGCCCAAATCCTTCACGATTTATATGATCGGCAGCCGAAAGGCGAACCGCGTCCGTCTTGTTCTGGTTCAGCTTCCAGGTGCCGTCCACATGACTTATAACCATTTGAACCGGCACGATCATTTTCATCATCTTCGCCAGTACGTCCGGTGTCATTTTTCCAGTTTTCCACGGGGTTTTTGGCAATAACCGCGCCTCAAAACTGCCTGACAGCTGATCCAGATGCGCCCGCAGGTCAGCCGCCTCAAGCCCCCGCAGCACGCCGCGCAGATGCACCGCAACATAGTTCCACGTGGGCACCTGATCCTTGTCACCGTACCAGTCGGGCGAGATATAGCCGTCCGGCCCGCTGACCACCATAACAGCATTTGTCGGCTTCCCGATGGTCTTCAAAATCGGATTAGAGCGCACCAGATGCGCATTCAGGGTCGCGCCGTCTTTGCCAAGTACAAACGGCACATGGCTGACCAACGGACCATCGTCGCCATTGACTGACAACGTGCCAAATCCACGATTTTGGGCAAACGCCAGATTGGTGGCATGACCCACCCGCCGGTAAACCTGATTTGGATGCATGGCGCTAAAGCTCCGGAAAAAGGGTTGGCGGGTCTCCGGCTTGCCATTTCGGGTATTTGATCATGATATTCAGAAACTTTGTTGAGGCCAAAAACCCGGTCAACCAGCGATGCAAACCCGGCCAGTCCTGCCTGTCAAACCATGTGCGATCCACATTGGCGAACTGCCGGACAAACGGTGCAATCGCCATATCTGCAAGGGTAATTCGGCCGCCAAACAAATACTCGGAGTCCGCTAAAATGCTGTTTAGTCCGGCCAAAAACACCGCCCCCAGGTCCCGTGCTGCGTGGCCGTCTTCGCCCGCTTTTCGGTCGGCATATTTATAGGCATCCAAATTTGCCTTAAACTCATCGTCACCCCGCGCAATCAGATTTTCCGCGTCTGACATTTTGGCCGATTGCAGGCATAACCACCCGTCAGGATCGTTTTGCGCCAACGCCCAGCGCATGATATCAATGCTTTCTTCCAGCATATCGCCCACAGCCGGGATCAGAACCGGCACGGTTGCCTTTGCCGAAGCCGCCACAAATTCCGGCGCTTTGTCGCGCAGCACAATCTCGCGCAATTCAACCTGTATGCCCGCCGACTGGATCGCCAGCCGCGCCCGCATGGCGTAGGGGCAGCGGCGAAATGAATAGAGGATATGCGGTTTCATCAATGCCTCAGGCGGTCAGTTGACTGTCACTGTGCCCTGTAATTCGCGCTGTTACAATCCGGCCAACGGGTTGGTCCTTGTCAAACGCAACTTCGGTAAATCCTTCCGTTCGCCCCATGCGCGGGTTTTCCATCAGGATCGAATGCGTTGCGCCAACCTGCCGGGCCAGATGCGCGGTCACCTGCGTCACTCCGGCCTGTCGCAGCCTTGCCGCACGTTCCTTAATCCACTGGCCTTCAACCTGCGGCATCCGCGCGGCAGGCGTGCCCTTGCGGACCGAATAGGGAAACACGTGCAGCCACGTTAGACCGCAGTCTTTCACCAGCGCCAGCGAGTTTTCAAACATCGCGCCCGTCTCTGTTGGAAACCCTGCAATCAGATCTGCGCCAAACACGATATCGGGCCGGGCCTTGCGCATCTCCTGACAAAAGCGAATGGCGTCATCGCGCTGATGCCGCCGCTTCATGCGTTTCAGGATCATGTTATCACCGGATTGCAGCGACAAATGCAGATGCGGCATCAACCTTGGCTGACCTGCAATTGCCTCGATCAACGCCGGATCGGCCTCGATTGAATCAATCGAAGATATGCGCAGGCGTGGCAGGTCCGGCACCAGCTTTAGGATGCGCGTAACCAGATCACCCAACCGCGGCTGCGCGGGCAGGTCAGCGCCCCAGCTGGTCATGTCAACGCCGGTCAGGACGACTTCGTTAAATCCCTTGCCCACCAGCCGCTTGATCTGCTCAACCACCACACCGGCAGGAACCGATCGAGAGTTGCCCCGCCCAAACGGAATGATGCAAAACGTGCAGCGGTGATCACAACCGTTTTGCACCTGAACATATGCGCGGCTTCTGGTGCCAAAGCCGTCGATCAAATGTCCGGCGGTTTTAGTCACCGACATAATGTCGTTGACCTGCACCTTTTCAGTTTCACCGATAAAGTCTTTGGCCGCCATCGCATTCCACGTACCGGCCTGCATCTTTTCGGTGTTGCCGATCACCTGATCAACCTCCGGCATGGCGGCAAAAGTGGCGGGTTCAATCTGTGCTGCACACCCTGTGACGATCAGATTTGCCTTCGGATGTTCGCGCCGCAGCCGCCTGATTTTCTGTCCGGCATTGCGCACGGCTTCCGCCGTCACTGCGCAGGTGTTGACAACCACGGTGTTTTCCAGCCCGGCGGCGTGAACCTGATCGCGCATGGCTTCGGATTCATAAGAATTCAGGCGACACCCCAGAGTGGCAATGATCGGTGCCTTGCCCATCACACCAGACTTTTCAAAAAATCAGCCGTGAACACCCCGTCAAACACATGCGCGGTTGGTCCGCTCATCCAAACACCGTCATCCCGCCAGTCGATATCCAGTACACCACCATCCACATGCACCTGACAGCTGCGCCCTGTCAGTCCGCGCCTTGCGGTTGCAACGACTGCAGCGCAGGAACACGAACCGCTGGCAAGTGTGGCTCCAACGCCGCGCTCCCAAATGCGCAGACGTAGTTTATTTTCTGACAGCACCTGAGCGAATTCAACGTTGGTGCGCTGCGGATACAAGGGATGGGTTTCATGGTCAGACCCACGAGCAGGCAAATCCGTTGCCTCTGCATCGTCAACAATAAAAACACAGTGCGGATTTCCCATTCCCAATGCAACGGGATCACCGTCAATTGGCAGATGCAGGGTGTCGACGTCTTTGGCCAGCGGGATTTCCCGCCACGACAGCTGTGGCAGGCCCATATTCACGCTGACGGTTCCGTCTTTGGTTTTCAGGCACAGCAAAAGGCCGCGCTCGGTTTTCAGGATCAACCTGTCAGCACCGGATTGCGCCATCAAATGCGCCGCAATGCACCTTGTGGCATTGCCACAGGCCGCCGAGAGCGACCCGTCCGCATTCCAAAATTGCAGCGCCGCATCCGCATCATCGCTGTCCAATATGACCGCCAGTTGATCAAAGCCCACACCCCGGTGCCGGTCCCCCACCGCAATCGCCAACGTCGCATTCACCGGATTGGACCGCCCACGCGCGTCCACGACAACGAAATCGTTGCCCAGTCCGTGCATCTTCATGAACGGCAGTCCGGTTTTTTGCCAACCCTGATCCATGAAACGCATATACGCGCGCGACTTGAAAATGACCACACGGCCCCCGCAATTATGCCGGTTAGCAGTCAGCAGAATGTCGGTATGTCTGCGCGTTACCCCCTTGACCCATCCCGCCGCTGCTTATACCACCGCCAAGTTACGTGGGCCCGTAGCTCAGTTGGTAGAGCAACTGACTTTTAATCAGTGGGTCACAGGTTCGAATCCTGTCGGGCTCACCAATTTTTTCGTTTAAAAACTGACCGTTACCTATAGAATACTATTTCGTAGTGAAACTGCTAAAAAAATCTGGAAGCAAATTGGAAGCACTAGGAATATGTCTTATTCGACAAATATGTCACATTTCTATAATTGTCCAAAATGCTGGGAACATTTACTGATGTCGTTCTGATTCCACTCAGAAAGTAAAACGCAGGCCGCAGCCTGCGTTTTTATGTGGTGCAGTCTAAGCTACTTGTTAACGGCTCGACCACGATTTCTGAATGGCTCCATAATGGTGAAAAATCCCGCGTGGGTCAAGTTGTTACAACATTGACAATCTTAGAGAGCATGGCAATCTGAAAATATTACATGTCAATATTGGGAGGTCTATTGTGCGCTTAGGCTTGGATATTGGAACAAATTCAATTGGTTGGTGGCTTTACAGAGCTCAGAATAACCACATCGTCGCGGTGATTGACGGCGGAGTAAGAACATTTTCAGACGGACGTGTGGCCAAAACCGGCGCGTCACTCGCTGTTGCCAGACGTGCCGCGCGGGCGGCGCGGAGGCGGCGGGACCGGTATTTGCGCAGGCGCACTGTTTTGATGCAACGGTTGGCCGCAGCGGGGCTGATGCCCGCTGAACCCGTGGCGGCAAGGAAACTGGAACAACTTGACCCTTACCAGTTACGCGCCAAAGGGCTGGATGAACCACTGCCGCTTACCCATTTGGGCCGGGCAATTTTTCACCTCAATCAACGGCGAGGTTTCAAGTCGAACCGGAAAACCGATGGTGGCGACAACGAAAGCGATAAAATCAAGGACGCGACCAAGCGCTTGGACTGGGCGATGGCGGACGCGATCAAGGATGAAGACAAGCGTACCTATGGTGCGTTTCTGCACAAGCGCCGATGCGAATTGCCAGAGAAAGCGGCAATTGAAGAAAGAACCAACAAGAATGGAACCCGATTTGATTACCGCCGCACAAAGTCCGTTCGCCCCCGATTGACCATTGCCGCCCGAGACAATGCGGAAAAGGAAGAGGCGGGATATGACTTCTACCCGGATCGCAGGCATCTTGAGGACGAGTTTCACAGGCTGTGGGGCGCGCAGGCCAGATACCACAAGGATGTGCTGACCGACACCCTGCGCGACGCCTTGTTCGAAACTATCTTTTATCAGCGTCCGCTGAAGGCACCGAAAGTTGGCCACTGTCTGTTTGTCGATGAGGATCGGCTGCCCAAGACGCATCCGCTGACCCAGAGCCGCGTGCTATACGAGACGGTGAACAATCTGCGTATCACGGCGCCGGGGCGGGCAAATCGTCCGCTGACGCTGGAGCAGCGTGATCGCGTAATCCATGCCCTCAACAACAAAAAGCACACCAAGAACTTGAGCGGCATGAACATGAAGCTGAAGGCGCTGGGTAAGGTGCTGAAACTTGCCCCCGACGAGGGTTTTACGCTGGAATCCGTGGCCCGCGATGCCATCGCCTGCGACCCGGTGCGTGCCAGCTTGTCGCATCCGGACCGGTTTGGGCCGCGCTGGAGCACGTTCAGCACCGATCAGCAATGGCAGATCGTCGAGCGTCTGCGTGATGAAGCCGATCCGGTTGCAATGGAGAAATGGCTGCAAGACACCTGCGGGCTGGATGATGATCACTCCCGTGCCACCGCCGCTGCACCGCTGCCGGAAGGCTACAGCCGCCTCGGCGAAACCGCGACGCGCAACATTCTTGAGCACCTTAAGGTGGATGTTATCACCTACAATGAAGCGGTCGAGGCCTGCGGCTGGCATCATTCAGATCAACGCACCGGCGAGGTTCTGCAGGCGCTGCCCTACTACGGCGCAATCCTTGACCGCCACGTCATCCCCGGCACGCAAGACCCGGCCGATGACGATATTGCCCGCTACGGCCGGATCACCAACCCGACGGTGCATGTCGGTCTGAATCAACTGCGCCGCTTGATTAACCGGATAATCTGCGTTCACGGCAAGCCGGACCAGATCGTCGTGGAACTGGCGCGGGAGTTAAAGCAAAGCGAAAAGCAAAAAGTCGAGATACAAAAGACGATCAAGAAAAATACCGAAGCCGCCATCAAGCGCGGCAACAAGTTGGTTGATGAGTTGAAACAGCCCGACACCGGCGCCAATCGCATGCGATTGCGCCTGTGGCAAGACCTGGGACCGGACCCGTTGAAGCGCTTTTGCCCGTATACAGGTACGCGCATTTCCGCCAGTATGCTGTTCACCGGCGCATGTGATGTTGACCACATCCTTCCCTACTCGCGCACGCTGGATGACAGTTTCGCCAACCGCACCGTCTGCATGCGCGAGGCAAACCGCGAGAAACGCAACAAGACACCCCATGAGGCCTGGGGCGGAAATGCGGCGCGCTGGGAAAAAATCACCGCCAACCTCAAAAACCTGCCCGATATCAAACGCTGGCGATTCACCCCTGACGCGATGCAGAAATTCGAGGGCGAGCGCGGGTTTCTGGACCGGGCGCTGGTGGATACGCAATACCTGTCGCGCATTGCCCGCCAGTATCTGGACGCGCTGTATACCGAAGGTGGACATGTCTGGGTGGTGCCGGGGCGGCTGACGGAAATGTTGCGTCGCCACTGGGGGCTGAACTCATTGCTGCCGGATCACAACCGTGGCACGGGCAAGGTCAAGAACCGGCAGGATCACCGGCATCACGCCATCGATGCCGCAGTTATCGCCGCCACCGACCGCGCTCTGGTGCAGAAAATTGCCAAACTGACAGAGGGCCATGTTGCGCAAAATCGTGAGGCTTTTGCGGCATCAACGCCACCACCCTGGGAGGGGTTTCGCAGCGATGTAAAGGCTCAGCTGGAACAGATCACTGTCTCTCACCGCGCCGACCACGGGCGCATTGATCCCGCCGCGCGCAAGTCCGGGCGCGACAGCACTACCGGGCAGTTGCACAATGACACGGCCTATGGGCTGACGGGAGAGACCAAAAACAACGTGCCATTGGTCGTCACCCGCAAACCAATCGATAGCCTAAGCCCGGCCATGATCGCCAAAATCCGCGACCCGCAACTTAAACGCATGCTGGAAGTTGCCACCAAAGACAAGGAGAAGAAAGATTTCGAGGCGGCCGTAAAAGCCTTCGCGAACAAAGACGGCCCCTATCACGGCATTCGGCGGGTGCGGATTATCGAGCCTGTGGAGGTCGTAACCATCTCAAACAACAGAGGGAAAGTTTTCAAAGGCTATAAGCCGGACAGTAACCAATATTATGAAATCTGGAAGTTACCAGACGGCAAGTATACCCACCATGTCACTTGGACATTTGATGCGCATAAAACTGGTAAAACGTCGCGCCCACATCCAGCAGCCA
Organism: uncultured Rhodobacterales bacterium; assembly: GCA_964480735.1. Lineage (GTDB taxonomy): Bacteria > Pseudomonadota > Alphaproteobacteria > Rhodobacterales > Rhodobacteraceae > UBA5972. The sequence goes on along the minus strand of CAYZQS010000016.1, from coordinate 15,918 downwards.
AGCGCATCATGCGGTTGCAGAAAAACGATATGATTGCTCTGGAGACCAGTAAATTTGGCCCGGTGATTGCCACCGTCGAAAGGTTTGATGCCAATGGTGGAATATCCTTAGTGGGCCACAACGAAAGTAATGCGGATCAAAGATACCGCAAGAAAATTGACGACATGTATATCCGCCTCGGCCCTTCCACGCTGATGAAGGCCGGGGGCCGTCGCATCTTTGTCGATGAAATCGGCCAAATCCGCGATGCGGGCCCGCACGACAGGCGCTGATTTTGGCCGAATCACCCGATGTGATACCCTTTTTGAATTCCGCATCAGAATTGTTACTCCATTGGACCAAATTATTGATATCAGCAACGACGGACGGCACCTGTCGCGGGATCGCGGGTTCCTTAAAGTTGAGGAAGACGGTCGCGAAGTTGGCCGCGTCCCGCTTGACCAGATCACCGCCGTTATCGTCCATGCACACGGCATCACCTGGACAAGTTCTTTACTGGTCGAACTGGCAGAGCAAGGCGCGATGCTGGTGCTTTGCGCCGCCAACCACCAGCCCCGTGCCCTCCTTTTGCCGCTGCAAGGCCACCACGGCCAAGGGGCCCGTATGCGGGCCCAGTGGAGCGCGAGAACCCCGCTGATTAAGCAGGCATGGAAACAAATCGTCACTGCCAAGGTTAATATGCAGGCAGCGACATTGGCTGCTTTTGGCCACCCGGCTGCGCGTCTGGAACAGATGGTACGCCAGATCAAATCCGGTGACCCGACGAACATAGAGGCGCAAGCTGCCCGCTATTACTGGCCGCTACTGATGGGCAGGGATTTTCGCCGCGACGCGAAAGTGCCTGATATCAATGGTTTGCTGAACTATGGCTACACAGTGTTGCGGGCGGCGACCGCACGCGCCGTTGTTGCCGCCGGTCTGCACCCAACAATCGGCGTTCACCACCACAACCGCTCTAACGCATTTGCCTTGGCAGACGACCTGATGGAGCCGTTTCGCCCGCTGGTGGACGCCACTGCCCGTAACATTGCCCGCACCAATGGCCACACCGTCACGCCTGAAGCAAAACAGGCGCTTGCGCGTCTGATCTCGCTTGATTTGCCGCTGGGGGACACGGTCAGCCCAACATCGGTTGCCCTGTCCAAACTTGCCACATCCCTTGCGCTTAGTTTCGAAGCCGGCAGTCTGGCCCTTGCGCTGCCAAAGCCCCCCGATGCCCTGATTTTGGCCGGGCTTGGCAAATGAAGCCCCCTTCAACCCATCTCAGCGGATACAGGCTTATGTGGATACTTGTCATGTTTGATTTGCCGACCGAAACCAAAGTACACCGCAAAGCTGCGGGTGATTTTCGCAATTTCCTGCTGGACGAGGGATATGAGCGCAGCCAGTTTTCGATATACGCCAGATTTGTGAACGGAAAAGAGGCGTTTACCGCCCGGGTGAACCGGATTGAGCGCGCTTTGCCTGACAGCGGCGATGTGCAAATCCTTGGCTTCACCGACAGGCAATATCGTGATATTGTGCATTTCTCGGACCAAGACCGCAGATCGGCCCGAAAAAATCCGGACCAACTGGTGTTATTCTGATGCGATTCCGTGCAAAAATCTATAACAGATCAACCGGAAAACCATGTTATATTAACAGGTTATCCGATGATCCATTATAGCCATTCAGAAATCGTGGTCCAGCCGCAAC
>CAYZQS010000016.1:0-14123 GCA_964480735.1 uncultured Rhodobacterales bacterium | reverse complement strand
AGGTTATCCGATGATCCATTATAGCCATTCAGAAATCGTGGTCCAGCCGCAACCTCTATCCTGCTGGATAAACACGCTGATCCATTATAGCCATTCAGAAATCGTGGTCCAGCCGCAACGCGCGGTGCCGTCATCCGGCGGTTTTGCCAATTATAGCCATTCAGAAATCGTGGTCCAGCCGCAACATATCAGGCTGGTCTCATAGTTAAGGTCGTATTTTAGCCACATAAGAACCACCAAATATCTTTGCTACGTGATAAATACATACCGCTTCCCTGCCGCTCCAAGCTTCCGCTCAAAATTGTCGGGATCAGCTTTAACCGCCCTCACATCCTCTTTGCCAACAATATCGATATAATCTGGCAATTCCACGACCGATTGCCCGTTCAATGCTCCCCTGCTGACCATAAGGCCCGCAATCTGACCAAACAATATTCGATCCTGCTCTGCCTGATATACCATTTTGATCTTGTCCGGGCTCACCAACAAAATCAACGACTTACACGATTTTCTTAGCGGCGATGGGGAGTTTTAGTCTCTTTTTAGTCTCATGAACCCAAAGGCGGTAAAGAAGGTAGAATTCCTGCCTCGTCAATGATTTCATTACTATCGTTTAACTCTGTCTCTGGCCGTACGTCACCTGGACGCAGTGTTTTTGGCGACTTTCGGATTTCATTCGGCCGCGTCTTTCCAGCGCTGAGCCAAACCGAAATCCATATCAAACAGATCAAGCGCGCGCCCAACTGTGTGACCAACCATGTCCGCAATCGTCTTTGGTCTGAAATAAAAAGAGGTTACCGTTGGCATTATGGTTGCGCCGATTTCCGAATTGCCGGTCATGGTTTCGCAGGTGGTCGGTATGTAATGGGGTTTCTCGCACCATCAGCGCCAGTCTTTTCTGCTCCTTCAAAACGACGTTAACAGCACGCGTCAGCAGACTACTGGTTGTTCCCGCATGTATTTCTGACATGGTGTTGACCGAACAGGAGTATCTGACCACAAATTGACCGGTCAAAGAGGTAATACAGCCCGTTCATCCACCAAATGACAGGCCACTTTGTGGCCCCTTGTAACCTCGATCAGATCCGGTTGACTTTCACTGCATCGTGCTTGCGCCGCCGGGCAGCGGTTGGCAAAGCGACACCCTTTAGGTAAGTCCAAGGGGTCCGGTGGATCACCCGGGATCAGGATGCGCTTGGTGGCCTCGCGGCGTTTTTTGTCGACAGAAGGCACCGCTGACAAAAGTGCTGCGGTATAGGGATGCAGCGGGTTGTTAAACAGGCTTAATCGGTCAGCGTGTTCGACGATTTTGCCCATATACATAACAACGATGCTGTCACACATGTGTTGGACCACGCCCAGATCATGGCTGATGAACAGGAATGTTAGCCCGAAATCAGACTGCAATTTACGCAAAAGATTCAAGATTTGCGCCTGTACCGCGACGTCCAGAGCCGAAACCGGTTCGTCACAGATGATCAACTCGGGCTGGGTAGCTAAGGCGCGGGCAATACCGATCCTTTGCCGCTGCCCACCTGAAAACTGATGCGGGAACAAGCGCTGTTGCTCCGGATGCAGACCCACGGCTTTGAACAACCGGTCAACAATAGACTGACGCTCTGCTTGTGATACCGTGTTCAAATTATCCAACGGTTCGCGCACGATCTTTTCCGCGCGCACCCGCGGATTCAGGCTGGAATAGGGGTCTTGAAATATAAACTGCATCTTGGCGCGCGCGCGCCGAAGTGCCTCGTCTTGCAGCTTCAGAAAATCCTCGCCGTCCAGCATAACTTTGCCGGTGTAGGCACTGACCAGCCGCGCAACCGCTAGTGCAGCGGTGGTCTTACCAGAGCCACTTTCGCCGACAATCGCCAGTGTCTCTCCTCGCTTGATATCAAAAGAGATGTCATCGACCGCATAAAGATAGGATTTGCTGCGCCACCCGCCACCGCGTTTGACCGCAAAGCGAACCGTTAGATTGCTGACATCCAACAGCAGATCTTCTTTATACGAACCATCCATCTAAACCGCCCTTGCGTGCCAGCAGGCCGACTTTTGGGCCCTGGCAAACTCAATTTCGGGCGGCCGGCTGTCCAGACAATCCTGTGTAACCTGCCCACAGCGTGACGCAAACAAACACCTATTTTGGCCGAAATCGCGCAGGGGCGGAACAATGCCGGGAACCTCTGTCAGCGGGTGACGCTCTACGCTTAAGTGGGCCATAATATGGGGCACGCAGGAGATCAGTCCCTTCGTGTAGGGGTGACGCGGGTGTTCAATAATTTTCTCTACCGGTCCCTGCTCAGCATTGCGCCCAGCGTACATCACAATCATTCGATCCGCCATTTCAGCAACGGCACCCATGTCGTGGGTAATCAGGATAATTGCGGTGCCAGTCTGGCGGCGCAGGTCGCGCAGCAGATCAAAAATCTGCGCCTGAACGGTGACGTCCAGCGCGGTAGTGGGCTCATCGGCAATCAGGATTTTGGGTTCACACGCCAGGGCCATGGCGATCATAACCCGTTGGCGCTGGCCGCCAGACAATTGAAATGGATAATCCGAAACCCGCCGTTTGGCGTTTGGAATTCGCACCGCGTCCAGCAGATCAACAGCCGCTCCCCGCGCCGCCGCGCGGCTGAGACCCTGATGTGCACGCAAAACTTCCGCAATCTGCTCGCCCACGGTAAACACCGGATTAAGCGATGTCATGGGTTCTTGAAAAATCATGGAAATATCGTTGCCGCGAATATCGCGCAGGCGTTTTTCACTGGCTGTGGTCAGTTCCTCACCATTAAAAGTGATCTTTCCAGCCGCGATGCGGCCGATTTTTTCCGGTAGCAGGCCCATGATGCCAAGGGCCGTCATGGATTTCCCACAGCCACTTTCGCCTACAAAGCTGATGCTTTCCCCGGCGCCTAACGTAAACGACAGATCGTCGATTACCGGGGCAATCCCATCACGGGTTGAAAGCTCAATGCGCAGGTTCTCAACTTTCAGCAACGGTTCCATTAGCGCTGCCTCAATTTGGGATTTAGGGCATCATTCAGGCCGTCCCCGACAAGTGATATCGCCAGAACGGTAACGAAAATCGCGACTCCCGGGATGGTTACAGTAAAACTGGCGTCTAAAATATACTGCCGGTTAGAGCCGATGATTTGCCCCCAACTGACGACATTGGGATCGGTCAGGCCCAGAAAACTTAACCCCGCCTCAAACAGTATAGCTGAGCCAACCATCAGCGCCGATTGCACGATGATTGGCGGCAGAGCGTTGGGTAAAATGATGCGGAACATCAGTTTCAGGTTGTTGGCACCGGAAGACCGGCTGGCGGTTACATATTCCAACTCGCGGATGCGCAGGAATTCTGAACGCGTGATCCGCGCCACTGCCGTCCAGCTGACCACGCCGATTGCGAACGTAATCATCGGCAAGGATGCACCAAACAGGGCGACAATGACCATGGAAAACAACAGTGTTGGCAGGACCTGAAAAAATTCGGTGATGCGCATCAAGACTTCCTCTACCCAGCCGCGGTAGAACCCCGCCAACGCTCCAATGGACACGCCGATGAATACCGAAACCAGCGCGGCTGCCAAGCCAATCACAATAGACACGCGCGCACCACTTAATATCATCGCCATCAAATCGCGCCCCAGATAATCAGTTCCCAATAGAAACCCTTCCTGCCCAGGCGGTGAGAAGGGCGCCCAGACCATATCAAACGGATCGGTGGCGTACAGGATCGGGCCGAAAATCGCACCTAAGACAATCAGTATGAGGACGATTAGGGCCGCCACAGCCGCGTGGTTACGACGGAACATTTCCCAAGCCTCGGCAAAAGGATGGCGAGCCTTTTGCATTTCTTCTTCCGGCAGGATCGGTTTATCTGTCATCCCTTGCTTCCCACCCTTGGATCCACCAGCCGTAAGGCCAGATCGGTCAACAGATTTCCGACGATCACAACCAAAGCGGAAAAGAACAGAATGCCCAGAATTGTTGGCGTGTCGCGTGCAATGATCGATTGAAAAGCCAGCGTGCCAAGGCCGGGCCAGCTGAAAACGGTTTCCACCAGCACAGCACCCGAAATGACCGCTGAAAACTGCAGCCCCGCCAGGGTGATCACCGGTGACAGCGAGTTTTTCAGTGCGTGTTTATAGACCACCTCGCGTTCGCTTAATCCCTTGGCCTTGGCGGTGCGCACATAGTCGGACCCCAACACCTCCATCATGGTGGCGCGGGACAATCGCGAATAAAGCGCCAGAAAAATCGAAGCCAGCGTGATTGTCGGCAGCACCAGATGCCGCGCTATATCAATAAAATGCACCCAGAACCCGCCTTCAATGGTCACATCGCGCATGCCTGCCACCGGGAACCAGTGAACGTTCAGGGAAAAGCCAATCAACAGCAGGATACCGGTCCAGAACACCGGCGCGGAATAGCCAAACAGCGCGAAGAATGTAACAAAATGGCTGACCGGGCCGTTGGGATGGCGGGCCGAATATACCCCCAGAATTACGCCAACAAACAACGCCAACAATTGTGCGCATACGACCAAAAGCAATGTGGCCGGCATGCGTTCAAGGATCAGTTTTGTAACCGGTTGGTTGTAAAAAAATGAATGCCCTAGATCGAACCGCAAAACGTTTCCGATGTATCTGCCAAGCTGCACTAAAAAGGGCTGATCCAGCCCATAATCAGCCCTGATTTCATTCAGCAGTTCCTGATCGGCACCGCCCATGGACTGTGAAATCGTATCTGCCACGTCGCCCGGCGCCAGATGTAAAAGTGAGAAATTCAACACCAAAACTGCGACTAACAGGATCGTGGCATAAGCGATGCGAACAACGATGGTTCTAAGAAGGCTCAAAAGGCAGCTCTTTCAAACTGGAGTAATCTGTGGCGGATTTCACCGCCACAGATCGAATTATGAAACCAAGTTCACTCCTTCAGGTAGGTCATGTCAATCGGTGTTGACGTGCCCCAAATACCGATTGGTGGGTTGCCCACTTTATCGGAATAAACGGTGTGATATGGCAGAGCGTTGGTGAAATACAGCGGCACCTCGTCGTTCACGATTTTCTGAAACTCAGAGTACAGCGCTTTGCGCTTTGCCGGGTCTTGCTCTTCCGCAGCCATGCCCAGCAACTCGTCAACCCGCGCGTTGGAATAGCCTTGGGTATTTGACCAAACACCCTTTGCAATGTTGGAGCTTAAATAGGTCCGGTGCACGCCGATCACCGGGTCGCCCCAGTTAAACACCGTGTCCCAGCTTAGATCAAAATCCATCGTACCCATGCGTTTCGCCCAAGTGGGAAAATCAGCAGAAGCGCGTACCGTCACATCAATACCCGCCTTTTTCAAAGCGGCCTTTACATACTCGACATTCGGTTTAACACCCGGCCAACCAAAATCGATGGTCACACCAAAGCGCATGTCGTCGTCACCACGTGGATATCCGGCCTCGTCCAGCAGGGCGTTTGCCTTGTCCAGATCAAGTGCATAATCATTGACGTCTGCTTCATAAAACGGGCTGTCAGGGTGGATGCCGGTTTTGGCATCTTTGGCAGCGCCTTGCATGATCGCGTTGTGGATGAAGTTTTTGTCGATTGAGTAGGCAATCGCCTGACGCACGCGTTTGTCCGCCAATGGGCCCTTGGAGGTGTTTATCGCCAACCAGTCAAGTGGACCAATCGCGCCGTATCCGTCAGCCGTAACCGTCAGGCCTTCGGCCTCTTTCAATCGGTTGATGATACGCGGCTGGGATTCAAACGCGCCCATATGCACTTCGCCGTTTTCATAGGCAATCGCGCGAGCCGCAGGATCGGTGATGATCCGCATAACGATTTTGTCCAGATATGGCCGGCCCTCCATGAAGAACCCGTCATAGCGTTCAAGAATGATATGCTCGCCTGATTTGAATTCAACCAGCTTGAACGGGCCGGAACCCACCACATCAACTGTGTTGCGCGGATGGGATTTCGGATTTTGGCCATCGCCGTAGATATGTTCCGGAATGATCGCCATCAGCTGGCCGGACATCGCCAGCATAATGCCCGGATGCGGTTGGCTGAGGTTCAAAACAGCTGTGTGCTCGTCAGGTGTGTCAACCGATGTGACCGGTGCGAACATGGATTTGAACGGGTGGTTTTCCTGAATGACCTTCAAAGAAAAAGCCACGTCGCTGGACGTGATCGGGTGCCCGTCGTGGAATGTTGCGCCTTTCACAAGGTTCAGTGTCACTTTCAGCCCGTCCTCAGACACGCTCCAGCTTTCGGCCAGATATGGCTGCGGATCCCAGTTTTCGTCGTAACGAAGCGGTGCCGCAAACAGTTGTGCGCCCGGATATCCGGTAACAATGCCCGACTGAACCGCCGGGTTAAGGTTTCTGGGGTTGGAGCCAAGAACGGTGATCAGCGTGCCACCGCGCACCGGCTCCTGTGCAAATACCGAGCCCGCAACAACCACTGACGCAAGCGCCGTGGCCGCCACAAAACCCTTAACAAAGTGTTTCATTACTTTTCCTCCCGTTTGTTTCAATGAAATTCCGTGAGACCGAGCCTAAGCCAGTCCCTTAGCTTAGAAAAATAGTATTAATACGACTCAATCAAACATTTTCTGGGGGAATAGAGGGGTCAATTAACAACAAGACTTTCAAAAACACCAGACGCCGTTAAATCCTTGCAATGATTTACAAATGCCTGAACAATCCGCGGGCGGTAAACAGTTTTTAATGTCGCCAATCCGAATTTTTGGTCCTGTAATTTATCCGATATTGGAATGACCGCGTATCTGCTTTTACCTTTCACATAGTCCGTAGGGAGAATATTTAGAATTGAGAAGCCAAATCCACCCGCCACAAGAGCTCTGGCTATTTCGGATGATCTGGTGGTGTGCACAATGTTCGGGGTCAGTTCGTATTGTTGGAATAGACTGGTAAAATAGTCGCGAGTCCTAGGTAGGTCTAACATTACCATAGGCTGCTTGCTGAGTCGCGCCATGCTCACCGAGCTCTGATTGGCCAACGGATTGTCGACTGCGATCAAGGCAAACGGAGGGGCTGTAAAAAGCGGCAAAAAATCCTGCTGTTCACTGACTGACTGACCATAGGTGAATGCCAGATCAGCCTTACCATCCTCAAGAAACTCGTTGATCGTCTGCATGTTTCCCTCAAGCAGTTTTATCGAAATTCCCGGATATTTTTCGGTAAAGCCCTTTAGCACCGGCGGCAAAAAGGCAGGCGCGGCTGTGGCGTAACACCCAATTTTCAAGGCACCGGTTGTGTCACCACCAATTGACTTTATTTCACCCTCAAAGTGCCTGGCTTGATCGATGAAGCTGCGGATCGAATGAAGAGACTCCCGACCCGACGGTGTGGTTCGTATCCCTTTGGCGGGAGTTCGAACAAACAGGCTGTAACCCAACTCGGTTTCAAGACTGTCAATCGCCGCTGTTATAGACGACTGCGAGATGCTTTGTTCTTTGGCAGCACGCGCGATTGATCCCAAACGCCCCGCGGCCTCAACATACCGCAGTTGTTTTAACGTAAAATTTAGCATCGGCATTCCACCATAAAATAGAATGTATAGCCTATTATTATCCATTTTTGACAACAACGAAAGTGGGCTAGCCTGAATTCAGCATTGGGCAACGGTTCAGAGATGGAATTATTGTGACCACAATTTACAGCGCCCGCAAAATCATAACCATGAACCCAAGCCGCCCTTATGCGAACTATGTGGCAGTGCGCGATGGTCGCATTTTGGGTGTGGGCAGTCTGGAAGAACTCGCCACTTGGGGTGCCTATGATCTGAACGACCGATTTGCCGAAAAAGTTTTGATGCCAGGGCTGGTTGAGGGTCATGCCCACACCATGGAAGGTTCGCTTTGGCAAAAGGTTTATGTGGGGTACTTTGATAGAGAGGACCCAAACGGTAAAATCTGGAAAGGCTTAAAAACCACAGATGCCGTCGTCGCTCGTTTGGCCGAAGCCTCAGCGCAATTGACTGACCCAAATGCGCCGCTATCCGGCTGGCAACTGGATCCAATTTATATGAACAACCAACGGGTGACGCGTCACGATCTGGACCGGGTATCAACAACACGTCCGGTCGCGGTTCTGCATGCCTCGGGCCACATCATGAACGTGAATACAAAGGCGTTAAAACTGTCGGGATTGCTGAAACCGGGCCAAAATCATCCCGGTATCCCGCTTGGGGACGATGGGTTGCCAAATGGCGAACTGAAAAGTCCGGAGGTGATGACGCCGGTCGGCCCGCACGTGGGATTTAACCGTTCCGTGACGGATTGTGACGAGATGGGATTGCGCGACTTTGCCAAGCTGTGCGTCCGCGCCGGTGTGACCACAATCACTGATTTGGCTGCCCAATTAACGGACGAAAGCGTTGGAATGTTTCAGCGGATCACAGGAGAAGAAACCTTCCCCGCCCGGATTGTTCCAATGCGATTTTTTATGGGTCAGAGCCCGAAAGAGCTGTTGGAAATGGTTAAGAGATTGGCCGACAAATCCACGGACATGCTTCGACTTGGCGGCATCAAGATTGTCGCAGACGGTTCTATTCAAGGGTTTTCTGCCCGTCTTCGCTGGCCCGGCTATCACAATGGTGCACCTAACGGTCTTTGGTATATCGCACCAGAGCAGCTGTTGGAAATCTATGAACTTGCTCTAACAGCGGGCGTTCAGGTTCATACCCACACAAATGGTGACCAGGCAACGGATCTGGTGTTGGATACGCTTGAAAGCGCACTCAGAAAGAGACCAAGTTCGGACCATCGGTTTGCACTACAACATTGTCAATTGGCAGATGCGGCGCAGTTTCGGCGAATGCGTAACCTTGGGATGTGCGTTAATCTGTTCGCGAACCACCATTTCTACTGGGGTGATGAGCACTACAGACTGACCGTTGGGCCGGAACGCGCTGAACGAATGAATGCCTGTCGTACAGCGCTTAACAGTGGTGTGCCAACGGCCATTCATTCCGACGCACCGGTCACTCCGCTTGGCCCGCTGTTCACTGCTTGGTGCGCGGTCAACCGAATAACGGCGTCCGGTCGAGTGCAGGGCGAAGCCGAAAAAATCAGCGTGACCGAAGCCCTTTATGCAATCACATTGGGCGCGGCCTATACATTGAAACTTGATGATGAGATTGGCTCTATCGAAGTTGGCAAAAAGGCTGATTTCGCGGTATTGGAAGATGATCCCGAGACAGTCAACGCTGTGGCGCTTAAGGACTTAAAGGTGTGGGGCACCGTTCAAGGCGGACGGATATTCGCCGCGGCAGATTTGTGACCGATAAGCTGCCTGTAACGGTTATTGGCGGCTATTTGGGGTCAGGTAAAACAACATTAATCAACCATTTGCTGCGCAATGCTGATGGCCTGCGTCTTGCAGTGTTGGTTAACGAATTTGGGGAGCTGCCCATTGACGCCGACCTTGTTGAGGCGAAAGACGATGATATCATTTCTATCACCGGAGGTTGCATATGCTGCTCTTTTGGCAGTGAACTGACAGCGGCCCTTGTGGTTTTGGAAAAAATTCGCCCGCGCCCAGACCAAATCCTGATCGAAGCATCGGGCGTGGCGGTCCCTGGTGTTATTGTTGCTTCAGTTGGCCTGCTGGAAGGGTTTTCTGCGGAAGGAATCGTTGTGCTTGCAGATGCAGAAACCATTCGAAAAAGCACCAAAGACACCTATATGGGCGATACAGTGACGCGCCAGCTGAGCGACGCTGATATTATCCTGCTGAACAAAATTGACCTGATAGGAAGCGAGGAACTTGCAACCACAAAGTTGTGGCTGACCCAAAACAACCCGCACGCGTGCGTGGTCGAATGCCAGAATGGCGTCGTTACGCCCGAAGTCGTAATGGATAGTTTTCTGGCGCGCGTTCGCGCCGTCGGCCCGCATATTGAAGCCACGAATCTTGATATGCTGACTCTGAAACCCCGCGGATATTCTGACGTTGAAAAGCTGGCCAAAGAACTGGCAGAGGGTGGTCATGGCATAATCCGGGCCAAAGGATTTGCAACTTCCTTTGAGGGTAAACAACTGCTTGTTCAGGTTGTTGGTCGTCGCTGGACCATCACTTACACCCGTGGAAATGTTAAAGACGGAATTGTCTGCCTTGGATATAAAGGAATGCTTGATCACGCGGAATTAGACAAAATTGTTTAAAACGGTATCCAATTTAAAATCCCTTTGTGTGGAAACGATGGGAAATTTGGAAGTTGAAATTGGTGCTTTGCCGAAGATGCGGGAAAGTGAGGATTGCAGTTTGGACCTGTCGCGCTTTGGTGCCGCCCCATGTGCTCGTTTAGGCCACCTTTCGTTCAGAAGCCAAGGGCTTTTCCAGTCTAATGATAAGTGTCTGTGGCGCGGGCTATAGAGGCATTGATTAAATCGAAGATAGCGACTTCCACCGGTCGGCGTGTTTGCCAGAAACGCCGCCACGTACTTCGGTTAGGATGCAAAGTGAGGCACGCTTTTGCTGCCGTGCACCATTTGTTGCACTGAAGAATTCTATATTCAAAAGCTAAAGCATGTAAGAAACGGGACGCCGTAAGTCGTCCGGCCAATCTAGTCTTCGAACACCGTACCCCGCATGGCAATGATGGGCTCAAACAAGAACCGGGCCATAGTTGTAGGGTGACCTGCGAGAATTACTGTTACCGGCATGTCCAGTACGAGCTGAAACTTTTCTCCCATAGCCGTTTTGGCCGTTGACAGTGCGCCTGGGGCAAATTCGGCGTGAGCGAAGTAAGTTTCGGAGTTGGTCTTAGTGCTCGGCACTGTCTCGGCTGAGACCGCAATAACGGTGATATTCAACTTTGGCATCTCTCGTTGGGGTAAGCCGGACACAATCACATGTCCTTTTTGACCGGGGCGAACCTGATCCACGTAATTTGGAGGAATGCGCAACTCGATCGTGGGCACAAGCAACGGATGCGTAACCACTGCCAACGTTTGGCCTGCCAGCGAGACAGTACCGGGTGTGGCGAAATCCAACTCTGTTATAACACCGTCAATTGGGGCGCGAATAAAGCCGCTCGCAATAACGATGTCCAAATGAGCTATTTGGCTTGTTATTTCCGACAGCTGTCGTTTTATATTTCTCAACTTAGTGGCAAGTTCTGAATTTTGGTTGTCAACTAGGGTAGCAGCCTCGTGACGCGCTAATTGGGCTGCCCCTCGTGCGGCCAACATAGCTGCGTCCTTGGCAGCTAAATCGGTCGCGATTGAAAGCAATCGCTCTTGAACTGAATCGGCCTCAAGCTGAGTGGCCGCACCTTTTTTGATCAACAAAATCAAATGTTTGTGGCGTGAAGTCAGAAGCCGCTGAATCTCTTGAACAGTGGATATTTCAGAACTGATCCCGGAACTTTCCAGATCAAGCAATGCGGCTTGTTTTTTTAATCCAAGAAGCCGGGTGTCTAGTGCGACTTTTCGTAACCTATATTCATCACCGACTACTTTTTCGATTTCCGTCAACTCCGGCGGTGTTCTCGCGTCTTTATGAGGCTCAAGCAAAAGTTCAATCTGGGCAATTTCAGCCTCTAGATAGCGGCGCTGCTCGTGTAACATTTCGAGTTGCAAAATTTCTGATCGGCGGTCCAGGGTAAGCAGCAGATCACCTTTCTGCACAGTTTCAAGCAGCGAGACCTCGACGGTTTCTACCGATCCACCTTGCGGTGTCTGTACACTGAAGCTTGACCTTGGCGAACTTAGTACACCCGGAATTTTTATGCTGGTAGCCAGTTCCGCTTTCCACGACCAAATAGCGGAAATAGCGACCAGTGCGAGTAACGAGAGCATAGCCATGTGCAGCGGCCTTTGGAAGTAAGCCAATGGCGTAAACTCGTCTGCTTCTAACAAGTTCGTCTCCATGTATTAGTGAACCGCGACTGCCCTTGAAGCCTGCGCAGCCGCCAGTTTTACCACATATTCCGACGATTTTGGTCCAGTTTTTAAATTGAAATCTGCTGCAAGTTGCAATACCATTGCCAGAGCCAGTTCGTCGTTTTTCAAGGCTTCAAAATTTGCCGACGGATCATCAACATGCCTACTAACTTTGCTGATTTTCTTGGTCAGTTTCGTGCGGCGTGGTTCTGAAAGTTTCAGGATACAATTGCTTTCATCTTCGAAAGAAAAGTCAAAAGTCAGTTGGCGAGCAGCAGTATTTGGGCCATTTACTCGGGCGAAATTGTACAGTTCGGTTGCCACCATCATTGTGCGACTCTGCAGCTCGTCATCGGTGCTGCGATTGAATTGGCGTGCGACCCAATCGGTGAGATCTTGCAAAGCGGCGGTATTGAATTGCAACCGAATTTGACGGTGGCCATTGGTTGCGCGGCCCAGAACTTCGGATCGGCGGCCGAAATCTGACATTCTACCACGATCCAGGATCAATACCTTATCGGCCAACCCCATAACTCCCGCACGATGGATGACCATTACAATAGTACAACCTTGCTTTTTCAGCCGGGCTAGAGCGTCACAAAGCCGTCGTTCGCCAATGCTATCCAGCAGCGCGTTTGGTTCGTCAAGAAACAGATACTTCGGCTGGTTATAAATTGCTCTAGCTAGAGCCACACGTTGAATCTGCCCGGCAGACAATAAGTGAGGTTCTGCTTGGAGATTTGATTCATAAGCGTTCGGAAGACTGGAAATCAAACTGTGCACCCCGGCCTGTCTGGCGGCGTCAACCACCTGATCGTCGTTCCGTTGCAGGGCAAAACAGGAAATGTTTTCGGCAATACTTCCGGGCATCAAATTGGCCTGTTGTGGTAAGTACCCAATAGTCGTGTCACGGGTTGATTGCGCTAAAGTTCGAATATCAGTTTGGTCCATACGGACTGCGCCAATGGGCGCGGGATCGGAACCGCACAGGGCGTGCAGCAGGGTGGATTTTCCGCTGCCAGATTCACCCAAGACGGCCAAACAATCGCCTGGGTCCAACTCAAAACTAATTCTGTCCAAGCGCGGTGGAGCACCGAGGCCGCGCGGAAAAACCAAATTCTCAACTTTCAAGTTGCCAGTAAGATCCGTGATATCGGTTGACAACTGTGAGTTGATTGGATCAAAAACTGACAATCTTTTGTAACTATCGAATGTTTCCCTAAAGTTGGTCGCGCCTTTAACGAGACCCTCGACCGCACCAATGGTTTTGGCCATGATAATCGACGCGCCGATCATCCCTCCAGCGCTAAGTTGAGATTGCGTGACCAAGGCTGCTCCGGTGGCCAGTGATCCAATTTGAGCGCTGCTGCGAACAAATCCCGCGAATGAAGAGGTGGCTGATTGAGTACCGCGTGTTTCATTGTCTGCCAGCACATAATCTGCTTGAATTATTTTATGTCGGCGGACAATATTCCGCCCAATTGACATCATACCGGTTAGCCGCTGGTGGTTTTGCAGATCGGCTACCAATGCATTACCAATTCGCTTTGCCTGATGTGCCGCAATTTTGGATTCTTGGGATAGGTAGCTACCCAAAAATCTGACACCAATGATTACAACGGAGACAAAAAATGCCAGCGCCAGAAAAGCTGGGTGCAGCAAATATAGTGCGGCCATAAACAGGGCAATCCACGGTACATTTAAGGCAGTGACTGCTCCACCGAACGACAGAAACTTTGCCACCAAACGGACGTCCAACACTCGCTCCAGTTTAGCGGGTGAATTGCTGTTTAACGCAATTTCTGTTCCACGGTGTTCGAACCAGATGGCACTTCGAAACAATGCGGTGTCGCGGAAGTGTTCAATCAGTGCGTTAACCGCAAGCACTGCAACGGCCAGCAATAACAGCATGATCAAAGTATTCAGATTTCCACTGGGTACTACCCGATCAAGCACTTGCATCATGAACAAGGGTGAGACCAGAACCGCCAGATTTGTAAACATCGAGAATATCAAAAGCGGCACGACCAGTCCGCGAAGGTGAAGAAGTGGCATTTTCTGGTTTACAGAATTCATTCAAGACCGATTGTTGCGCAGTCAACTGACGCGACCCAAAAGGATGTGGAGCGGCAGATGGTAACTTTAGATAATGAAATGAGGGTGTTCAGAATTCCGTGTCACGGGGTTAGCCTAGATATCCAGCACGTCGT
>CAYZQS010000015.1:9324-45230 GCA_964480735.1 uncultured Rhodobacterales bacterium | reverse complement strand
TGCTGGAAACTTTTGCAGAGCGGATCGCAGAGCGGGTTCTGGACAACGCCAAGGCCGTGCGGGCATTTGTTCGGGTAGAGAAACTGGACCGCATTCCCGGTGCGTTGGGCGTTGAAATTATGCGCAACAAGGTGGCGGGTGAAAACGTGGTAAGGCCGGTCCCGGCCGCGGAAACCATGGTGATTGAAGACATCAAACCACTGGTGGTTTTTCTGCAAAACGATGTTTTGCACGGTAAAAACCTGACCGGTTGGCTTGACGCCATCGCCGGTCATGACCTGCCGGCCATTATCTGCGTTGACTGCGCCACCACCGAAAAACCCGCTGCCGACATCGCCGCCGCCAACCGGCGTATCGAACTGTTAAGCATCGAACAAAACGCCTGGGTTCTGGCAGGTAAAGACAAGCGCTGCGTGGTTGTGGACAGCCGCACGGAAATTGACTGGGCGTTAAAGCACCACCGTCTGGTGGTCTGGGCGCCGTCAAAACTGGTGCTGGACGCGGTGGAAGGTCTGGTTCGCCCCGATGCTGACGCGCTGCACCTTGCGCTTTGGCTGTCCGGCGAATTTGCCGCAAATTCGCTTTATGTTGCCGGGGGTGCAATTCCCGGTGACAGCCATCCGGCCCTGCGCTTTGTTGACGATCCGAAAAAGCTGTAAACTGCCGTGACGCCGGAACATTATTTTCGCCCCTTGGTTCAGACTGACCGGGCCCGGCCCGAAAATGCGGTGGCCATTGGCGGCGGCCCCTGCTGGTTTACCAAGGCCGAGCTGTTACGCCGGGACGCGCCGCCACGGATCGTGTCTGTAGGCGACATTTCTCCAGAAATTCTGGATGCAATCACCCGGCCCCGGGCAAAAATAGCCGGTTTGCCAACCGCACGGCCGCTGTTGATGGGAATATTGAACGTCACACCGGACAGTTTTTCAGACGGCGGCCGGTTTGACGATCAGTTGTCGGCTGAAAATCAAGCTGCCACGATGGTGGCGCAGGGGGCTGATATAATTGATATTGGTGGTGAATCGACCCGCCCCGGCGCTGACCCGGTGACCGCAGAACAAGAGCGCGCGCGCTGCATTCCGGTTATCAAAGCCGTGCGGGCCGCCAGCCCGACAATACCAATATCAATTGACACCCGAAAATCCGACGTGGCCAGGGCCGCACTGGACGCCGGAGCCGCAATCATCAATGACGTATCGGCATTAACTTACGACGATAAAATGCTGGATTTGCTCAAGAAAAATCAAACACCAGTTTGCCTGATGCACGCCGGTGGAGATCCAAAAACCATGCAGGACAGTCCAAAATACGAGGATGTTCTGCTGGACGTCTATGATTTTCTGGCCGCCAGAATTGCCCATTGCGCGGCCAACGGCATTGACCGGAGCCGCTTTATTGTTGATCCGGGCATCGGGTTTGGCAAAACGCTGGCGCATAATCTGGCGTTGATCCGCGGCCTCAGCCTGTTTCATGGGCTGGGGTGCCGGGTTCTGCTTGGGGTGTCGCGCAAAGCCATGATCGGTCAGATCAGCGGTGAAAAGACACCGGACCGGCGGGTGGCAGGGTCGATCGCACTGGGGCTTGAGGCCGTACGGCAGGGCGTTCAGATTTTGCGCGTCCACGATGTGGGCCCAACCAAACAGGCGTTACAGCTGTGGGCCGAAAGTCGTTGATATTTTGGCCAACTTCAGAAAAGATTAACCCATGACACGCAGCATGTTTGGAACCGACGGCGTGCGCGGACGCGCCAACACCTATCCCATGACGGCAGAGGTTGCCATGCGGCTGGGAACCGCAGTGGGGCGGTATTTCCGGCAGGACAAAAATGAACACCGCGTGGTGATCGGCAAAGACACGCGGCGTTCCGGCTATATGCTGGAAAACGCGCTGACGGCGGGGCTGACATCGACCGGCATGGATGTGTTTTTGCTGGGGCCGGTGCCAACACCGGCGGTCGGGTTTTTGACCCACTCCATGCGGGCCGATCTTGGCGTGATGATTTCCGCCTCGCACAATCCGCATTTTGACAACGGGATAAAGTTTTTTGGCCCCGAAGGCTTCAAACTGTCCGATGGGGTTGAAGCGGAAATTGAACGCATATTGCGTGGTGACATCAGCCTGTGCAAACCGGAAAACATCGGCAAGGCCAAACGCATTGAAGACGGGCGCGGGCGTTATGTGGAATACGCCAAAACCACGTTTCCCGGCAAGGGGCGGCTTGACGGGCTGAAGGTGGTTGTGGATTGCGCCAACGGTGCGGCCTATAACGTTGCGCCCAATGTCCTGTGGGAGCTTGGCGCAGAGGTTGTGTCAATTGGGGTATCGCCCAACGGAATTAATATCAATCAGGGCTGTGGATCCACAAGTCTGGATCTGGCAAGGCGAACCGTGCTTGAATCCGGTGCCGATATGGGCATCTGCCTTGACGGCGATGCAGACCGGGTGATGATCATCGACGAGAAAGGCGAAGTGGCGGACGGGGATCAGATCATGGGTCTTATTGCTGCCAAATGGGCCCGCGAGGGTCGGTTGATTGGCAGCACGCTGGTGACCACGGTGATGTCCAACATTGGCCTGGAGCGGTTTTTGGCCGGACATAATATCAACATGCGCCGCACCAATGTTGGTGATCGCTATGTGGTCGAGGCCATGCGGGCAGGCGGATTTAATCTGGGTGGTGAACAGTCCGGCCACATTGTGATGACAGATTACGCCACAACCGGCGACGGGCTGATTGCCGGGTTGCAGTTTCTGGCCTCAATGGTGGAAACCGGCAAAAAAGCCTCTGATCTCACCAAGGTCTTCACGCCCAGCCCGCAGCTTTTGCAAAACATCCGCTACAGCCCGGGCAAGGACCCGCTGGAGGATGAAAAGGTCAAGCGGGTGATCAAAAAGGTTGAGGCCAAACTGAAAACCAACGGGCGTCTTCTGATCCGCAAATCAGGCACCGAACCTTTGGTGCGGGTGATGGGAGAGTTTGACAACGAAAGCACGCTGCAAGAGCTGATTGGCGAGGTCAGCGATTCAATCGCGGCAGTCGCGTAACGCGACTGCCCCACCGCTTCATCTTTGCCCAAATACTCAAGTCCGCCGAGCGTCCAGCGAGGGCGGCCCGGCGCAACAAAAATCGACCGAAGGTCGGATTTTTGGCGTGAGAACCACGTGGTGGGCTGTATGGATTTGGACTTGCGCGTTTGCTGCCGTGCTGGTTGAAATAGCGGCAGGGTGAAAAAAGTCATAGGCGATAAAAAGATGCGCAAATCCCCGGGTCTTAAAGAAATTGACGCGGCCGCCGCTGCTTTGATCGGGCGTATTGTACCGACACCAACGCTCAATATCACCCAAAGCCGGATGCACAAACATCTGCCCAAGGGTGCGGATGTCTCAATCAAGATGGAACTGTTTCAAAACGCCGGATCGTTCAAATATCGCGGGGTTTTGCTGGGGGTGGACGCGATGAGTGACGCAGAGCGCCGCAGCGGCGTGACCGCAGCCAGCGCCGGCAATCACGCGCTGGCGGTTTCAACGGCGGCAAAAGCTGAAGGCATCAACGCCCGCATCGCCATGCCGTCTTATGCCGATCAGGTGCGCATCGACGGTTGCCGGGCGCTGGGGGCGACCATCGAGTTGTTTGACAACATTAACGAGCTGTTTGCCGGGATGGAGCGGTTTGCGGCAGAGGACGGGCGCAAAATCCTGCATCCCTATGAGGCTGAGCATATGACGCTGGGTGCCGCAACCTGCGGCGCTGAATTGGCAAGGGCCTGCCCAAAGCTGGATCTGGCGGTCATTCCGGTGGGCGGGGGCGGGTTTATCAGTGGCATGAGTGCTGCGATCAGGCATTTGCACCCGGGCGCAAAAATATTTGGTGTGGAACCTTTCGGGGCGGACACGCTGCATCAAAGTTGTATGGCGGGCAAAGCGGTTGGGATTGATAAGGTGAACACGATTGCCGACAGTCTGGCCGCACCTGCCGCCTCGCCAAATTCCTTTGCCATAACGCAGGAAAACATCGACGGTGTGGTCAGGGTTTCCGACGAAGACCTTTTGGCGGCCATGCGCCTGCTGTATGACGGGCTGAAGATTGTGCCGGAACCGGCCTGTGCGGCCTCGCTGGCGGCAATACTGGGGCCGCTTCGCGCCCAGGCAGAGGGAAAAAATGTTGCGGTGGTGGCCTGTGGATCCAATATCAGCCTTGCGCGGTTTACTGAATTGCTGGGATCTGATTAACGCGCAGAGGCGGCTCGTTGCCTGCGCTGGCTGATGGCCAGACCGGCCAATATCAGGGCCAAAGCGCCGATAAACCTGCCGGGCAGGGCCTCTGACAAGAACGCCACACCCATCACGGCGGCCCAAACCGGCACCTGATAATTGACCAGTGACATAAAACTGGGGCCCGCCTGCTCGATGATATGAACCAATATGACGGTGGCCAACGCGGTTGGAATCAGGCCCAGATAAATCACTGCCGCAAGGGCAGGCAGATCGGGCATTTGTGGTGCGCCGCCGGCAACAAACGCGACCGGCACGATGATCAGACTGGCCAAGGTCAGCGCGGCAGCCCCAAATCCGACCTGCGAAAAGGGTGGTGACAGGCGGGTGATGATAGAGCCAATGGCATAACACCCGGCTGCACCCAGACAGGTCAGACGCGCCAGACTTTCTTGATCGGCACCGGAATTGAGGAAGGCGCCGGGGCCGATCAGAACAACAACGCCGATAAAACCGGAGGCGAATCCGGCCAGTTTCGCTTTTGTCATGAAATCGCCGGGGATCAGGAAATGGGCCAGCGGCAAGACCACCAGAGGCACCACAGCCATGGTGATGCCCGCAAATCCGGCACTGACGTGAAGCTGACCCCAACTGAGCAGGCTGAACGGCAGCGCGTTGGTGAAAATCGCCATGCCAAGGGCGTGCAACCAGACGCGGCGGCCAAGCGCCGTACGTGTTTCAGGCAGACGGCGACCACTGAGAAAGGTGAAAGCAAGTAAAATGACAGCCGCCAAAGTGATGCGCAGGGCCGCCACCCAAAGCGGGCTGAACCCGGTCAGCGCGATCACGGATGCGGGAAACGACCCGCCCCAGATCAGACCGAGGAAAATCAGCAGCAGCCACAAAGAGAGATCGGGTTTTGCGCTTGTCATTGGGTTGGTTTGGCCGGGCTTTGGTGAAAAGCCCCCTTAAGGGACTATTCAAGTGTTTGCGCGACCCCGGATCAGGTCCGGGGTGTTAGCGCGGGTGACAATCAGTTCTTCGCTTTATCCACCATTTTACCGGCTGAAATCCACGGCATCATGCCGCGCAGGGTTTCACCGACTTTTTCGATCTGGTGCTCGTCGTTGATCCGGCGGGTGGATTTGAAGTGGGGCTGGCCAACGGCGTTTTCCTGCATGAAATCACGCACGAATTTGCCGTTTTGAATGTCCGCCAGTATCGCCTTCATCCGCGCCTTGGTTTCAGCGTAAGGCAAAACCCGCGGGCCGGAAACATATTCGCCGTATTCCGCGGTGTTGGAGATCGAATAGTTCATGTTGGCAATGCCGCCCTCATAGATCAGATCAACGATCAGCTTGACCTCGTGCAGACACTCAAAATAGGCCATTTCAGGCTCATACCCGGCCTCGACCAGGGTTTCAAAGCCCATGCGAATCAGTTCAACCAGACCGCCACACAGCACGGCCTGTTCGCCAAACAGGTCGGTTTCACATTCCTGCCGAAAGTTGGTTTCGATGATGCCCGAGCGTCCGCCGCCGATGGCAGAGCAATAGGACAGGCCGATTTCCATAGCGCGCCCCGAAGCGTCGTTTTCGACCGCCACAAGGCAGGGCACACCGCCACCTTTGGTGAACTCGCCGCGCACCGTGTGCCCCGGGCCTTTGGGGGCCATCATAATGATGTCCACGCCTTCTTTTGGCGTGATCAGGTCAAAATGGATGTTCAACCCGTGGGCAAAGGCCATAGCGGCCCCGTCGCGGATGTTGTCGTGCACGTATT
Source organism: uncultured Rhodobacterales bacterium (assembly GCA_964480735.1). Classification (GTDB taxonomy): domain Bacteria; phylum Pseudomonadota; class Alphaproteobacteria; order Rhodobacterales; family Rhodobacteraceae; genus UBA5972. Next base: position 39,236 of record CAYZQS010000015.1, on the reverse strand, counting down.
TCCTGTAGGTGTCCGCCTGCAATTCATCAGGCATGGTGAACATGATCAGGTCGCACCACGCGGCGGCTTCGGCGATGCCCATCACCTTCAGCCCCTCGCCCTTGGCCTTGGCGGCAGAGGGCGAGCCGTCGCGCAGGGCGACCACCACGTTTTTGGCGCCGGAATCACGCAGGTTAAGGGCGTGGGCGTGGCCCTGACTGCCGTAGCCCAAAATGGCCACGTTCATGTCTTTGATCAGGTTGATATCGCAATCGCGGTCATAAAATACGCGCATGGTGTTTCCTTTGGCTAGGTGAATTGAAAGGAAAATATCCGATGTCACGGTGATGATGGTTGCGGAATTTGAGTATTTGGGGCAAAGATGAAATATATCATTCTTAAAAACTACAAATTACGAATTATTCATGCGAGATATTGAAGACAGCGATAGAAGACTGCTGCGGCATCTGCAGGCGGCGCATGATCTTGGCATTTCTGAACTGGCAGCGCGGGCCGGTCTATCGGCGGGCGCCACAACGCGGCGGCTGGATCGGCTGGAGCGGGACGGGGTGATTGAGGGTTCTGAGGCGGTGATTGACTGGCGCGCGCTTGGTTATTCGGTTGAAGTCAGCCTGCGGGTGAGCCTGGAAAAAACCCAAAGCAATGCGTTTGACGAATTTATTGCAGCGGCGCGCGACATTCCCGAGGTGGATGAAATCCAGACATTTTTGGGCCGGGTGGATGTGCGCCTGAACGTGCTGGCGCGTGATATGGCGCATTATCAGGAGATTTACCGCCGAAAGATTTTGAACCTGCCCCATATCAATGACATCGAGGCGCTGATGCTGGTGGCTGATGTGAAGCGCAGCGAAAGCCTGCCGCTGTGATCGATCTGGATGATATCGACCGGCGAATTCTAAGAGCGCTGTCAAGCGATGCGCGGCAAAACGCGGGCGCATTGGGACGCAAGCTTGGGCTTTCGCAACCGGCCACATGGCGGCGGATCAGGCGCCTGCAGGATGCGGGTGTTTTGACCGGCAGGCGTGTGCGTTTGAACAATCAGGCGCTGGGGTTTGGGGTGACGGTTTTTTTGGGCATAAAACTGGCCACCAAGGGCCGGGTGTTGCTGGAAGATTTCGAACGCGCGGTGTGTGCCATACCAGAGGTGCAGCTGGTCCAGCACGTGCTGGGGCTGTATGACTATCGCGTCCGCGTGGTGGCGCGCGACCTGCCGGATTTTGAGCGCGTGTTGCGCCGCCGGATCATGACGCTGCCGGGGGTGGGCGATGTAGAGGCCAATGTGTTGTTAAGCGAAGAGCGGCGACCGGGGCCGATTGGTTGATCATTCCGTCCCTTGTCAGTCGCCTGAACCGGGCGTAATTTACTGGCTATCACATACAAGGAAAATATGATGACCGCCTTACTGCCTGACGTTGATCCAGACGGATTGCTGGAATTCTCTGTTGTCTTCACGGACCGTAGCCTGAACCATATGTCCCAAAGTTTTCAAGGTGTTATGCGCGATATTTCATCCATTTTGCGTGAGGTCTACAACGCTGACGGCGTGGCTGTTGTTCCCGGTGGCGGTACGTTTGCAATGGAAGCGGTGGCGCGACAGCTGGCGGGCGGAGAACAGGCGCTGGTTATCCGCAACGGCTGGTTTTCCTACCGCTGGAGCCAGATATTTGAAGCAGGTAACATTACGTCCGGCGAGGTGGTGATGAAAGCCCGTCAATCAGGCAACGAAGCGACGGCGCCCTTTGCCCCGGCACCGGTTGGCGATGTGGTCAGCAAAATCCACGCGCAGCGACCGGCGGTGGTGTTTGCCCCGCACGTCGAGACCGCCAGCGGCATGATCCTGCCGGATGACTATATGCGCGAGGTCGCCAAGGCCGTGCACGCTGTTGGAGGGTTGTTTGTTCTGGATTGCATCGCGTCGGGCTGTATCTGGGTTGATATGAAGGACATCGGTGTTGATGTGCTGATTTCCGCGCCGCAAAAGGGCTGGTCGGCCTCGCCTAGCGCCGGGTTGGTGATGCTAAGTGCGGCGGCGCTGGCGCGGATAGACGCCACCACGTCCAGCAGTTTTGCCGCTGATCTGAAAAAATGGCTGTCGATCATGGCGGCCTATGAAAGTGGCGGGCATGCCTATCATGCCACGATGCCCACCGATGCGCTGAGGGATTTTCGCGATGTGATGCTGGAAACCAGGGCTTACGGCTTTGACAAGGTGCGCGATGAGCAGCTGGAACTGGGGCGTCGGGTGCGCAAATTGCTGGCCGCAAAGGGCGTAAAGTCGGTGGCGGCAGATGGGTTTGTTGCGCCCGGCGTTGTGGTCAGTTTTACCGATGATCCGGACATAAAAACCGGGGCGAAGTTTGCCGCGCAGGGCGTGCAGATCGCCGCCGGTGTGCCTTTGATGTGCGACGAGCGGGCAGACTATTCCTCGTTTCGGTTGGGGCTGTTTGGGCTTGATAAACTGCACGATATAGACCGTGCCGTAGCGTCATTGGAAACCGCGCTCGACGCGGTTCTATAGGCTTTTATTTCGCCCCAAGTCCCGTCCGCATCAGGGTTTTGCGCAAGGGCGTGACACCGTGCAGTGTCTTCAACCCCAGTTGCCTGATGTCCCGCAGCACCGGATTTTTGGCCATCGACACGCGGTTTAATGCGTCAATGCCGGTGATCCGCGCGGTAATATCAGGCAGCCGCGCCCGCTGATACCGCGCCAACATGGTAACGTCGCCAAGGTTTTGCGGCGCTGCTTTTGCCAGGTCCAGCAGGCTTGCCAGATCAGCCAGCGACATGTTCAAACCCTGTGCCCCAATCGGCGGGACCACATGGGCAGCCTCTGCAATCAGGGCCGTACGCTGGGCTGTGATACGGCGGGCAAGCTGACTGATGATCGGCCAGCAGGTGCGCCGCCCCACAAGGGTCAGCGGACCAAAAAAATTACAGGATCGCCTAGTGATCGCCGCGTTAAATTCGCTGACCGGCACATCAGCAAGGCGCTGCGCGGTCGCGGTTTTTTCCATCCAAACCACCGCGGAACAGGGCACTCCGTTCAGATCGGGCAGTGGCACCAGCGTAAAGGGCCCGCCGTGACGGTGAATTTCGGTGGATACATTCTGATGCGGAACCGGATGGGTGACGGAAAACGCCACTGCCATTTGACCATAGCGCCAGGTTTTGACCCCGATCCCGGCCATAGTGCGCACGGCAGAATTGCGGCCATCCGCCCCCACCACCAATTTCGCGCGCACGGACTTGCCGTTTGACAGGGTGATTTTGGCCCCGGTTTCACGGGTCGTGACCTTTTGCGTGAAAACCCCGCCCAGAAACGTAACCTGCGTTGTGTCGCTGATCTGCGCCAGCAATTCGCGGCGCAACAGCCAGTTGGGCAGGTTCCAGCCAAAGGGCAGATCAGAAATATCCGCAGCGTTAAAATCTACGATTTCGCGGGCCACACCGGCGCTGCCGCCCGCATCAACGATGCGCATGATCTGCAACGGCTCCGCGAATTCAGCCAAGCGATCCCAAATCCCGGCCTGCTGTAAAAGCGCCTGTGCAGGTTGCAAAAAAGCAGTTGTCCGCAGATCTGCGCCCGTGTCGCCCTGATTGGTGATGACGGGTGCCGGATCAACACAGATCACCTTAAATCCGGCGGCACCAAAGGCGCAGGCGGCGGTCAGACCGGCAATGCCGCCACCGGAAATCAGCACATCGGTGTTCAGGTTATCCATGCCCGTTACTTAAGCCCGCGCAGTTGGCACGAAAAGGCTTCAGGCGCTGATTTGTTTCAAAAATTCAGTAAGGTCGCCGGTTTGATGCTGAATATGACTTTCTTCATTGGCCCGTTCACTGACCAGAACGGTTTTCATGCCCATTTTATGAGGCACCCGCAGATTACGCGCCTCGTCTTCAAACATCGCGCCTTTTTTCGGATCAAGACCGTCAAGCGCAAAAATCCTGTCAAACGCGCCGCGCTCTGGTTTTGGAATAAAGTTGGCGTGCTCCACGCCATAGACCGCATCAAAAATACCGGACAGGCCACGCGCCGCTGTCACCCGCTCTGCGTGGATTTGCGGCCCGTTCGTATAGATAATTTTTCGCCCCCGCAGGTTGGCAATCAACTGGCGCAGGGTTGGATCATCATCCAGGTGATCAAGTGATATATCATGCACGCGATTAAGGTAGGGTGCCGGATCAACCTTGTGTTCGCGCATCAATCCGGCCAGCGTTGTGCCGTAGGTTTTCCAGTATTGATCGCGCAGGATATTCGCGCTTTTATGGTCGATATTCAGCGCGTCCATGACGTATTGCGTCATCAACACTTCGATTTGATCAAACAGCCGGGCCGAGGGTGGGTAAAGCGTGTTGTCCAGATCAAAGACCCAATACCTGACGTGATGAAATTCAGCCGCAATCATAAGGGCAGCTTTAACATGAAATATGCCCGCCGCAATGGGTGAGCGTTGTTGTCCCATTGAACTTGTCAGGCAAACAGCGTTACGTTCAAGAAACTGCGCATTAAGCGGAACCTGATCTTTATGGAAGCAAGCCAAAAAGATGCCTATGGCCTGATACTAGAGGCTATTGATATCGGTGTTTATTCGCCCGGTGACCGTCTTGTTGAAAGCGAACTGGCGGACCGGTTTGGTGTATCGCGCACGCCCATACGCGAGGCGCTGCAGCGGCTTGAAACGCAAAATCTGCTGACCCGCACCGGGCGCAGCCTGATCGTGGCCAGGCTGGATCACAGTCAACTGGCGGAGCTTTATGCGGTGCGTTCGGAACTGGAGGGGTTGGCCGCAAAGCTGGCAGCCCAGCATGCAGCGCCGGAAGAAGTGCGCGTTTTGCGTGAAATGGTCGAACACGACAAAGCACTGATTGATGACCCCACGTCACTGAGCCGCGCCAACCGGCGGTTTCACAAGCAAATCCATTTTGCCAGCCACAACCGGTATCTGATCCGTCAGTTGGATATGGTGCACCGCTCGATGGCGCTTTTGACCAGCACGTCGCTGGCTGCCGAGGGCCGCGGGACCGAGGCAATGGCAGAGCACGCCAAAGTGGTTCAGGCCATTGCAGACAATCAAGGTGATGCGGCCAGCGATGCGATCAAAAAGCACCTGTCGTCGGCCTTTGAAACCCGCCTGAAAATTGACGCCGGGGAAATGAAATCTAGCTAACACCTTGATCCGGCTGACTTTCTGACAGCCCGTGGTTGGTCTTGTCCCAGTAAAATGGCGCGAAGATCAACTCGTACAGGGCTTTGTAAACCGCGATTGTACCAATTGGCCAGTACAAGATCATACCGGCGACCCAGGGCATCAGCGACCGGTGCTGTTTGCCAGAACAAGCGATCAGCCCAAGCAGGAACAGCACTGCCTCTGTGCCTATGAAAGCCACTGAAAGTGCCCACCAAACGGGCGGGGGCAGCAATTCAAGAAACGGCAGGCTGCCACCCAGCGCAACCCACCACAAAATCCAAAACGCCGGGGCCAGTAGAAAGCTGGACAGCGAGCCCAGAAAAATGATCTGAACCGCGAAAAAACCCTTGGGACCAAGGTCTTGCCACAGATCGACGGGCCTTTGCATATGGGTGATCCACGTCATGGCATAGCCCTTTAACCAACGGGACCGCTGTTTGATCCAGGGGCGAAAATGGCAATTTGCCTCCTCATATGTTACCGTTGGAACAAAGGCGCATTGATAGCCAAAGCGCGCCAGCCGGATACCTAGATCAGCGTCCTCTGTCACATTATGGGCGTCCCACGCGCCAAGTTCTTCAAGCGCGTGACGCTTGATAAAAAAGGTGGTTCCACCAAGTGGAACCGGCAAACCCAGTTTCTGAATGCCGTGCAGCAAAACCCGAAACCAGATCGCGTATTCGATGGTAAAACAGCGCGACAGCCAGTTTTGCCTGGCGTTGTAAAAATCCAGATAGCCCTGAATACACACAACTTTTGGGCCGCAGGATTGGAAATGCCGGGCAATCCGGTAAATCTGGTCAGCTTCGGGGGCGTCCTCGGCGTCGTAAATGCCAATGATTTCACCGGCGCAGAATTTTAAGGCATAGTTCATGGCGCGGGGTTTGGTTTGCAGGATCGATTTTGGAACGGTGATGGTTCTGATCCAGTGCGGCAGATGCAATTTGGCAACCGCCTGTCGGGTACGCAGATCACAGTGTTCCAGTATCAGGACCACCTCCAGCAGTTCTTTGGGATAATCGGTTTTTCGCAACCGGGTGATCAACGCGCCCAGAATGTCAGCCTCGTCAAACAACGGCACCAGAATGGAAACCTTGGGCAATTTGGAAATGTCACCGCTTTGGGCCGCGCTGTCTGTTTTTGTCGCCGCTCCGCCCGGCAGCGACCGGATTTTTATCGTCGCTGCGGCAAGTCTTAACAACGTTGTCGCCGCCAGATAGGCCGTGACCCAGATCACCAGCATCCACATTGCAACCGCGGGAAATACAAAAACCCCAACCGCAAAGACCAGGATCCAGAACAAGAGCCGCCGGGGTGAAAGGCGGCCCGCCCAACTGCGGCAGCTAAATCGATCCGGGCACATGATATTGGCGTTTTCGGACAGTGCCGTCTGTTTCAGTTGACGAATGGCGTTTTGCACCGCCCTTAGGGGTGCCAGCGCCAGTTTACACCGGCCAAAAATGACAATCAGGAATGATTTGATGGTTTTGTACTTAACCGGGTCATTCGTCACAATCACCGTGGCGCCGTTGACCTGCCGCCAGGGAATGATACCCTTTTTCAGGCAATATTCCGGTGACAGATTGGCCAGCAACCGCTGGTCTGCCGGATGTTGGTCCAGATCGATGATCGGTGCTGACCACGCCCGGGCATAGTTTTCCAGCAACCGGTGCTCTGAAATCATGCCGTTGGCGGTTAATATCTGCCCCAACCCGATGTTCAGCCGCGCCGTCAGCGCCAGCGCCTTGGCCATGTCACCGGGCGAAACACCATCCATGTGCACCGCTGTGATGGGTTTTTGCAACTGCCCGGCGGCCGCTGTTCGCGCGATGGGCCGAAAGTCAGACTGGGCTTCTTTAAGATAAAGATGCGCGTTGGGCATGCGGTTTGAACCGGGTTGTTAACGGTGGTTCAGATTTGCGCCGGTTTGGTTAATGACAGGTTAAGACGCGAAAGTTGCCAGCCGCTTTTCCATTGAGGCCACGAACCGCTCAAACAAATAAAAGCTGTCTTGGGGGCCGGGGCTGGCCTCTGGATGCTGCTGCACTGAAAAAACCGGCCTGTCAGCCATGCGAATGCCGCAGTTTGAACCATCAAACAACGAGATATGCGTCTGTTCAACGCCGCTTGGCAGGGTATCACCGTCAACTGCAAACCCGTGGTTCATAGAGGTGATTTCAACTTTACCAGTCGACAATTCCTTTACCGGATGATTGGCGCCGTGGTGACCATGACCCATTTTCAGGGTTTTGGCACCAAGGGCCAGCGCCAGCATCTGGTGACCAAGACAAATGCCAAAGATTGGCAAATCGGTGGTGTCCAGTATTTCCCTGATCATCGGCACCGCGTATTCACCGGTTGCCGCCGGATCGCCCGGACCGTTGGATAAAAATATACCGTCAGGTTCATGCGCCAGAACCTCTGCCGCGGTGGCGGTTGCGGGCATCACCAGCACGTCACAACCGGCAGAGGCCAGACAGCGCAAAATGTTGCGCTTGGCACCATAGTCTATGGCGACAACCTTGTGTCCCGGTGTGTCACGCTGCATAAATCCTTCAGGCCAGGCCCATCGGACCTCGTCCCAGCGGTATGATTGGGCACAGGTGACTTCCTTGGCCAAATCCAACCCTTCAAGCCCGCCAAACGCCCGCGCCTGTTTTAGCAACACCGGCACATCAAAATTCCCGTCAGGATCATGGGCAATCGCCACATGCGGCGCGCCCTGCATCCGGATTGCGCGGGTCAGGCGGCGGGTGTCAATTCCCGCAACACCAATCCGCCCGTGCTTTTTGAGCCAAGCAGACAGACCTTGCAGATTGCGCCAGCTTGACGGTGTGGTGGGATGCCAGCGAATGATCATGCCCCGCGCCACGGGTTCGGCGGCCTCGTCGTCTTCTGCATTGGTGCCGGTGTTGCCGATATGCGGGAATGTGAACGTCACCACCTGGGCCGCATAAGACGGGTCTGTCATGATCTCCTGATAGCCGGTCATGGCGGTGTTAAAGCACAGTTCGGCCTGATCAACGCCGGCTGCGCCAAAGCCGACGCCGTAAAACGTGGTGCCGTCTGCCAGCACCACACAACCCGTTGGTTTGGCGGGTGTTTTTTCAGATTTTTGGCTTGGCGACATGACAACCTGCGGCGGCTAAATCGGCCGGACATTACGGGGTGTCAGCTATCCGGTCAAGGGGTAAAAAAAATGTAATATATAATAATAACAACGGCTTATGAGGTTTCAAAATTGTTGCCAGCGGGTGAAAGTCGCGCTACGGTTACAGTCTATGACCACAGGATTTTGAGGCAGTAGAAGGGCTTTTCAAAATGCGCGATCAAATCAATGCCAATGTCAAAGAAGCGATGAAGGCCAAAGATGTTTTGCGGCTTTCCACCCTGCGCCTGATCAATGCGGCCATCAAAGACAAAGACATTATTGCCCGGGGCGAGGGCAATCCTGATGGGGTAAGCGACGAGGCAATCCTTGGCATTCTGGGCAAGATGGTCAAACAGCGGCAGGACAGCGCCAAAGCCTATGACGAGGCAGGGCGGCTGGAACTGGCGGAAAAGGAACGTCTGGAGATCGAGATCGTCAAGGAATTTCTACCGCGTCAACTGGACGACGTTGAGGTCAAAGCGGCGATTCAGGCGGCGATCACCGAGGTGGGTGCTGATTCAATTCGCGACATGGGGCGCGTTATGGGGGCGCTAAAGGCCAATTACGGTGGCCAGATGGATTTTGGCAAGGCCGGTGGCGCGGTTAAGGAACTGCTGGGGTAGCGACGCTATAAAATTCAAAGCCACCCGCGCCAGTTGCGATTGCCAAAAGCAAATTTGAATTTGCTTTGAAAGACTTTTCCAAAAGTCTTTATGCGAATGCGTTTGAAATTTCACCGGTTCGGGCTGGTAAATCCACCAAGGTTGCCAAGCGAACGGCTTAGGCTCGCGTGGGCCTCCACCCTTTGTTGCGGGCTTAAAAACGCCCCAAGCTCTATGGTTCGGTCGTTGCCGGTCAAGGTAACATAATCTTCGACGGGGCCATCGCCGGCCAGAATATTCAGTCTGGTCCAATAGGGGTTTGCGTACCAGAATTGTGGTTCTGCGCGGGGATTGTGGCGTTCAACCGCGATCAAATCCGGCCACAGGCGCAACTCTTCGCGCAGGGTTCCGTCCTTATAACTGCGCTCGATAAAATACCAGATTGCCACCACCGGCAGCAGCGAAAACGGCAGCATGACCCACAGCGCCGGGCCACCCAGCAGAACCAGCAGCGGCAGCAGCAAAAAGCCCCACAAGATCAGCAACAGCCACGCCAGCCCCTGGCGCGGCAATGACCGGTTGGGGCGCAGCGTCATTTTCAACAGCGGTTTGTCGTGGCGGTTGGTCAAATCAAAAAAGGCCCCGAAATTTTTTGGGGCCTTTTTGGTGTGTCTGAGCGCCATCAATGGTCCGGTTGTCTGTCCCATTCTTCCGGTGTTGGCAGTATTTCAAAGGTGTGTTCGGGTGGCGGGCAGGGCAGGGTCCATTCCAGTGTCTCTGCGTGCTCGCCCCAATAGGCGTTCTTGGTAATCTTCTTGCCCCATCTGACGGTGTAAAACACCACACCAATGAAGAAGATGAACGAGGCGAACGTCATAAATGCGCCGATGGATGAGATATGATTCCAGTAAGCAAAGGCTTCTGGATAGTCGATATAGCGCCGCGGCATACCGTTGCGGCCCAAAAAGTGCTGTGGGAAGAAGGTGAGGTTTGCGCCGACAAACATCGTCCAGAAATGCAGTTTACCGGCCCATTCGGGATACTGACGGCCGGACATTTTGCCGATCCAGTAGTAGATGCCGGCAAAGATACAGAATACCGCGCCAAGGCTCATCACATAATGAAAATGCGCCACCACATAATAAGTGTCGTGTACCTGACGGTCGATGCCGGCCTGTGACAGAACAATGCCGGTGACGCCACCAATGGTGAACAAAAAGATAAAGCCCATCGCCCACAGCATCGGCGTTTTGAACTCGATTGAGCCGCCCCACATGGTGGCGATCCAGCTGAAGATTTTGATGCCCGTAGGCACCGCGATCACCATTGTTGCCAACATGAAATAGGACTGCTGGGTCAGGCTTAGGCCCACGGTGTACATATGGTGGGCCCAAACAACGAACCCAAGCGCACCAATGGCAACCATCGCGTAAACCATCGGCAGGTAGCCAAAGATCGGTTTCTTGCTGAAAGTAGAAACAACGTGGGACACGATACCAAATCCCGGCACGATGATCATGTAAACCTCGGGGTGACCAAAGAACCACAGCAGGTGCTGATACAGGATCGGATCACCACCGCCGGAGGCATCAAAGAACGTGGTGCCAAAGTTTCGGTCGGTCAGCAGCATGGTTATTGCACCGGCCAAAACCGGCAAGCTGAGCAGGATCAGAAAGGCGGTGACAAAAATCGACCACGGAAACAACGGGGTTTTGTGCAGGGTCATGCCCGGGGCGCGCATGTTCAAAAACGTGGTGATCATGTTGATAGCGCCCAGGATCGAGCTGGCACCGGACAGGTGGACGGCAAATATGGCAAAGTCCGTGGACATGCCTGCCTCTGACGTGGACAGCGGCGCATAAAGCACCCAGCCAATCCCCGAGCCGGTCTGACCAGCGCCGCCGGGTGTCAGCATCGAGATTATCGCCATTGTGGCGCCTGACACATACATCCAGTACGACAGGTTGTTCATGCGCGGAAACGCCATGTCGGGCGCGCCGATCATCAGGGGCATGAAATAATTGCCAAATCCGCCAAACAGCACCGGAATGACCACAAAGAACATCATGGTAATGCCGTGGCCGGTGATTATGACGTTCCACAGGTGCCCGTTTGGTGTGCATTCGGCAGCCGCGTCAGCAACAAAGCGCGCACCTTCCAGACACATGTACTGCACGCCCGGATTCATCAGTTCCAGACGCATGTAAACGGTGAAAATCACCGACAGCAAGCCAACCATGCCGCCCGTCAGGATATACAATATCCCGATGTCTTTATGGTTCGTACTCATGAACCAGCGGGTAAAAAAGCCCTTTGGTGCATGGTCGTCATGGCCGTGTGTGGCTGCGTCTGCCATTATTTTTCTCCTGACCTGTCGTTGGTGGGGGCGAATCCAAAATACCGGTTCACCGAGGTTGAGGGTTGGTTAAAGCAGGCGTCGCCAAGTCTCAACCGTAGCTTATGCCGCAGGGACTTCAATTGCTACGCCGCGCTGCAAAAATTCGACTGCTTTGGCCGCCGGAATTCTCCAGAATTAGAATCCTACGACTTACGGGTTCGTCACATTGGTTCTATGGGTCAAAGACCAGCGTGAACGACGATTTAAGCGCCTGATCCAGATCCTGCAGCGTAAGCGGCAGACCCAGATCAACCAGCGAAGTCACACCGTGCTGTGCAATGCCGCAGGGAACAATGCCGTCGTAGTGGCTGAGGTCCGGTTCCAGATTGATCGAAATGCCGTGAAACGTGACCCATTTTCTGATCCTCACGCCGATGGCCGCGATTTTATCTTCTTGCGGTAAACCATCCGGCAACAGCGGTTTGTCACCCCGGACAACCCACACACCAACGCGGCCTTTGCGGCGTTCAGCGGTTATATTGAACCGGGCCAGCGTGGAAATCACCCAGCTTTCCAACCGATGTACATAGGCCCGCACATCTTTGCCGCGCCGGTTTAGATCAAGCATCACATAGGCCACCCGTTGGCCCGGTCCGTGATAGGTGTATTCGCCGCCGCGTTTTGCCTGATAGACCGGAAACCGGTTGGGGTCGATCAGATCTCTGGCGTTTGCGCTGGTGCCGGCGGTATAAAGCGGTGGATGTTCCAGCAGCCACACAGCCTCTGACGCTGTGCCGTTGATGATCCCGGCAACCCGCGCATCCATTTTTTCCAACGCTGTCCGGTAGGGCACCAATCCCGGCGAGGTTATCCAGTCCACTGCAACCGCTCACAATCGTTTATCCCCTCATCAGCCTATAGGCGCTGGCTGTCGCCAAGGCAATCTGGCCGGTGAAAAATTCAACCTTCACATTCGGCATTTGTCTGATTATAGACCACAAAGTCCCGGTTACGTGCGGTCGTGGCGGAATGGTAGACGCGCAGCGTTGAGGTCGCTGTGGGGTAAAACCCGTGGAAGTTCGAGTCTTCTCGACCGCACCAGAAATTGCATGAATGCAGTTTACAACCGCCTGAAATCCGGCATTTGGCACTGCATATCGCTAAAACATTTTATTGACGTGGCATAGTTGTTTTCATACGTTTGATGCAAGATTAACGTGTTTTAGTATTTTATTTTGGCCGGAAATTTATGCGATGGGGCTGACCGCGGAATTCATATCTTTGGTTTTTGGGCTGACGATGGTGGCGTGGCTGGCGATCCTTGCGGGATTTGTCAGCTATAAATTCTTAACCGGACACCTGTCCATGACCGGTTTGCTGCAAAAAGAAGGCGGTTCTGCGTTGGTTCCAGAGCGTGTCACTGCATTGGCGACCACGCTGTTTGTGGCCGGCGCCTATATCCTTATCGTTTTGAACACCGGATTGATCGAAGATCCTGTAACGGATGTAAAATCAATGCCGGACATGCCTGAGGCATTGCTGGCGCTGCTGGTGGGCGGCAAGGCGGTCTATGTGACCGGAAAAATTTCACGACAACAAAAAACGGGGAGTTAAAGATGGCGGATGATCCAAAGGGTGGCGGGCAACCAAATTTTGTCGCCGGATTACAGATGTTTGCAGCGATCATCGCGCTGTTGGTCGGGCTGATCTGGTTGGGGTTTGAGGGCATTGACTGGCTTGAAATCACACCGGATGACAACGCGGTCTTCGGATATTTGATGGTGACCACGATAATCATGGCCTTTGCCGGAGCGGTTTTATGGAAAATAATCACCGGCGGTATCGATTTGACCGGCATAATTGCCGAACCGGCGAAGCCGGACCAGAAGGTCGGAAAGGCCAGCCTGTCACGGTTTCAGATGCTGCTGTTCACCTTTGTTGTGGCCGGATTGTTTTTGATGCTGTCAATCGAGGCCGGGGCATTCGTTAACATTCCCGGTAATGTTTTGGGCCTGATCGGAATTTCCGGTGGCACCTATGTCCTGTCAAAAACCGTTGGCAAAGAAAAAGACGACAGCGAATAATCACCCGGCGACGCTGGGCGGGCCTGCCTGGTTGCCCGATATTTTCGGTTGAGTTTTGTTCAAAAGGGGCAATTGAATGACGATTGGTATAAAATCAGTGGTTTTTGCGCTGTTTGGCAGTCTGGCTGTGGTTGCTGGCAACATCACAGCCGCGCAGCAATCGGCCAATCCAAGCCTGAACGATCCGGAAACCTGTTCTGATATTTGGAAACCTGTGCAATTGCCGGTGTCAACCAATGACCTTGTAGAGGGAGAAGTCATCAGAAACGACGACGGTGACGAAATTGAGCCGGAGAAACTGATAAATATTATCTGCAGGGACCACTTTATAACCCGGTATAACTCTGTCACCAAAACCCCGGATTGGGTCATCGAAAAACTGTCCAGGGCCATCACAATGGGCGACCATACCCGACCAAAGATTGGATTTGGGCCGGATATGGTTTTGCCGGCCGGCACGATCGGCGCGGTTGACAGGGACTATCGCAACAGTGGATTGGCCAGGGGGCATCAGGCGGCCTCTGCAGATTTCAAAAGCAACTCTGAATGGATGCATCAAACTTTCATTTTTTCAAATGCCGTGCCGCAATTGCAAAAAGGATTTAACGGCGGCATCTGGCGGGCCTTGGAAGATCACACCCAGGATTTCGCCAAAGCACTGCCTGACGATGAGGCGATCATTGTCATTACCGGGCCAGTCTATATGCCGCCTGATGGTGCAGAGATCGTTATCGCGGCGGCGCAAAACGGCTGTGGCAACGAAATCCGGCTGGCTGGTGTCAACAAACTGAAAAAACGCTCGATTTGCGATGCCAACGACAAGGATGCCGGCGTCGTTTGCAAACACGGCGTGGCCGTTCCTGCGGGATTGTACAAAATAATCTTTGTGCCCAAGTCCGGGCGGGTGATCGGCTTTTTGTTTTCCAACGAAGATCACGGCAAAAGCAGCACGCGCGGCACCAGTGACGAGGAATATTTTGAAAATTGGCGTGCCAGTGTCAATGTGATTGAAGAGGCGGCAAATCTTGATTTCTTTCCGGGCAAGTCGCGGCGCTGGCGCCGGGTGCACGAGGAAAGCTGCACCGCCACGCGCTGGCGCTGAAAACGCAAAAAACGCCCGCCGATTTTTGGCGGACGCTTTTTGCGGAGGAAATGCCGTAATATTATTGCCAGGTGGTATAGCCGATTTTCAGTTTCTTGGGGCTGCCGGCGGTCAGTTTGTTGACCCGAAACTGGCTGATCCGGCCCTGACTGGTTTTAACGCAAACGTATGATCCAACCGGCAATGTCCAGATGGGCACGCGCGCGGCGGAATAGCTGGCAACAGAACATCCGGCAAAGCCACGGTTGGACCGGTCGCCAACAGCCATTTTGGCGCCGTTGCGCGGTTTCAGGAACAGTTTCACTGGGGTTACGGCCTGAAACCACAGGTCCGAATTGGCACCGCCTCCCAGATTGCCGTGATCAAGATCAAAGGCCCAGGTTTGCGGGATTTTGATTGGGCCGGTTGAAAATGTGACGGGCGCCGGTGCTGGTGCCGGTGCCGGTGCCGGATTGTTGATTGCGTTGACCACCAGCGCGATGGCGGCGGTTACGGCCAATGCGGTCAGAATATCTTCTTCAACTGTGGCCTGGGCCGTGGTTGCGGATACGCTTGTCAGGGCGATGCTGGTGGCGGTTGCGGCGGCGATGATGTTGGTTTTCATGATTTTGGTCCTTAAGTTTTGGTTTTAATGTGTCAGGCGTGTTGCCCGGGGTGAAAGCACTGTCAATCTGCGACTGTGTGCCGGTAAGATGACTTTGGACGGGGTGACCAAAGTCAGGCAATATCAGCGGGCGGATATGCGATAACCGGATGCAGGTTGCGAAGAGTGAGGGCTTGTTATGGGATAACAGCCCGTGCCTATGTCCTAGAAAATAAACGTTTAACTGGTGGTTTGGGCGGTATGTGGTTCCCGCAATTTTTGGCAGATTGCTTTTGACGGTCGCAAATTTTGCCGCGAAACACGCGGGCTGTCGGGTGCTGAATTACCGCCGGGCCACGTAATTGGTGGAATTGGCTTCCACATAATTGCTGATAAACGCATCCGCCACGCGCAAAATGGCGTCATATTCCGTTTGGTTTGGATAATCCGCGGACGGTCCTTCTGACAGGCCCCAGGTGCCGACTTTCAGTTTCACGTTGATGTTGCGGGTCAGCAGCATGGTTTGGCTGAGCGAGGCAAAAACGCTGTACCGGCATCCGGTCACCCGGTTGGCGCGGGAAAAATAGATGTTCAGCTGCGGCTTGCCCGGGGTTGCGTTCATTTCCGCTTCGCTCAGGATGCGTATTCCGGCGGCGCGAAACCGGCGCTCAAATTCTGCCTGCAGGTTTTGGCCAAAATTGCCGGCATATCCGTCTGGTGCTGCCAGACGTGTGACCGAGAAATAGACCCCGGGCAGGTCTTTTAGCGCCTCCAGTTTTTCCGACATTTCCCAGCGCTCTGGATCAAACCCAAGCAAAACTTCGGGATCGCGGTTTTGGCAGATGCGCGGGGCCTCCGGGTGCTCAACCGGTTGACCGCGCGACAGCGCAAGCCGGTCCAGCATGCCGATGGTGTTGTGAATATCCGTGTTGGCCGGGGTGTTTAACAGGCGGGTAGTGTAATTGCGTCGAACCGGACAGCGGCTGTTCTTTGCGCAGTCCTTGGCGGCTGTGTCAATCTGCTCCCACAGCAGCCAGAACCGGTTTTCTGTTTGAGCGCTGGATGAAACAGCAATAATTGTCGCCAATGCGGTGGCCGAAATGAGCAATTTGGGATTTGGCATTTGTCAGGTTCTCCACGTTTCATTTTTCCAGGACTGTCAGCCATCAGGGCCGGATTTTAAGGGCGATTGGTTGGTTTTTGGTTTTCCGATGAACCGGTCACGGGTCACCGGCGTTGTGATCCAGCGCCCGGTCCGTAAACAGGGCGACAACCGGCGGCAGATCGGTATTCATACGTCTGAACCAAACGATAAGCCCGGTTAAATGGCCCTGCTGCAGAACACCGGTTGTGGCGTCCTGCCAAAGCGAGTCTTTCAGGATCTTGACCTCCACGCTCATGGCGACGTTGTTGGACAGCCGTGCCAACCCGAAGGTTTTGTTTTCCAGCGCAAGGATGCTTTGAGCTGTCAGGCGCACGTGTCCAGTGATTTGGTGCCCGCCATCTGGCGTTGTTTCGTAGCTGAAACGGGTGATTTCGCCCAACAGCGGGGGCGGCACCTGCGTCAGACCTTTGACCCGCAGTCGGACCCTTGTTCCAAGTGGCAGGCGCGGCACCAGTTCCACGGGCAAAATGAACTCTGTCTCATAGTGGGGGCTGCCGGAGGGCACGATCTCAAACAGGCTGTCACCGTTGTAAAAAACAGAACCGGCAGCGGCTTTGCGCAGATCTGTGACAGTGCCGGTGATGGGCGCATACAGGCGCAGGTCGGCGATTGCGCGATCTAGCACCGCCTGCCGGTTGGCGTTTTCATGCAGCTGTCTGCGCATGTCCGCCAATTGCTGCAGACGGTTTTTTTCCTGCGTGACGATCAATTCGCGGTAATCCTGGCGGGCGTTGTCCAGTTCTTGCTGTGCCAGATTGACCGCCAGAGACAGTTCCAGGGTTTTGCGAAGTTGCGCGGTGTTGCGGGTTCCGGTTGCGCCATCCGAGGGGAGGGCGAAACTGCTGGCCACGCCAAGTGCGCGCTTGATCAGCCGCACACGCTCCAGCAGGGCGGTAACGTCAGCGCTGGCTTTGGCAAGGTCCAGCGCCACCTGTGTTTGGCGGTTCCTGCACAGATCAATCGCCTGTTGAGTTTGGCTTTCGCGTTCAGAATTCGTTTTGTCAGGTTCCTGGTCTGTCGCAGTCGGCACAATCTGTTCAAAATCAATGATGTCGCTGATCCGCTCCAGACATTTGATGGCAGAGCGCAGCGAAAACTGCGAACGTGTGATTGTTTCAAGTTCGCTTTCAAAAGGCAGGGGATCAATCAGGGCCACGGTTTGTCCGACGTTAACCGCCGAACCTTCCTTGACCAGCACAGACAGAATATGCGCGCCATCCGGCACCGCCACCGGCACCAGTTGGTTTTTCCGGCTCAGGGCGCCAAGAAATTCATGCGCGGTACTGATGGGCGTGCGCAGCAGGGCCAGAACCTGCGCGGCACTCAGACATAACACGACAACCCCGGCAACCAGCACCGGTCGCCAGCGCAGCCCGACCGGCCTGGGTCGGCGCACAGGTGTTTTGGCGTTTGCCTTATGATCCGTCATTGGCGTCCTCGGCCACTCTCATCAGGGTGCGGGGATCGTAGGTTTTCATTTTGATGCGGATTTTCCGGCTGTTCTCGCCGTCGAGATTTTTGAAGTCCTGAACAAGCTCGGTGGTCAGGTTCACGATATTTGCCAATGGATGTTTTGGCGACATAGCTGAATTGCCCGCGGCCCGCTTTTGCGCGGCCTGTATCGCCGCACTTGACAACGGCGCGGTCTCATCTTGCATGGCAATCTGGCAGCAGCCTTTGAAATGGCGAAAATCAAAGATCACCTGCGCGTCAGGCGCTGGTGCGTCCTGGCAACTGAGCGCCAGCAATTCGCTGATCAGCAGACAGGCGTTGCGGCGGTTACGCTCGTCACCTTTGCGGTTGAACTGGGCGCGGGTCCAGCTGTGCAACCGGTCTTCGCTGTCTGCCTGGCGGGGCACGCACAGGCGCGTCCAGCCAGAGGCCTGTCGGGTCAAAACTTCTGCACCGGGTCCGCGGTCCGCAACATAGCCGTCTTCCATCAGCAGGATGTCGTCACAAATTTCCAGCAGGTTTCGGTTTCGCGTGGCAATCACAAAACTGCGCCCGGCGTTTTTTTCCACATTGATCTGGGAGATCAGGGTGCCGATCAAAGCCGGTGTCAGGTTCGCCTCCGGCATATCCAGAACATAAAGCCCGGGATTGAGGTAAAACGCCCGGGACAGCGACAGCAACTGCGCCTCGGTTGCGGACAGCAACATGGCGTTGTCCCGTTTAAGGATCCGGGCCGCCTGCACGCCAAACACGTCCAGTTTTTGCAAGGCCAACAGCGCATCATTTTCAGATTTTTGCCGATCAAAGCACAGCAGATTTTCAACCGGTGTGCCCGGCAGCAGCACCGGTTTTTCAGGCACGAACACCGCAGGCAACCCGAAACCAGAAAATTCCTGCCGCCACAGCGGGTTTCCGTCAAAAATCACCGCACCTTTTAACAGCATGTCTTTATCGGACGTTTGCCCCATAAGCGACTGCAACAACAGCGTTTTACCACCGCCACTTTCACCGGTTATCCCTAAAACCTGACCAGCGCCCACCTTGAAACTGGTGCGCCCTATAACAATGTCGCGGCTTGTGGCGTTCTTGGCTGACAGCGCCTCGACCACCAGTCCTTTTTCCTCTGCCACTTCGATTTCGTCGTCAAAAATATCTTCGCGCACCTGCGGCGGCTCTGGCGTGTAATCCACCGGTTCCAGCTTTGCCAAATGAGGTTGCGCCATCACGTGGATTGACAACGTGGCGATGGTTTGCACGCCCCAAAAGCTCATCAATGTGGCAGCAAACACCCCGCCCATGGTCACCACACCCTGAACCGACAGCCAGCTGGCAACCGCGATCGTCACCAAAACCGCAAGGCCTTGCGAAAATTGCGTCAATGTTCGGATAACCGCCGGCAGCGTGTTGCGCCCATCCAGTTGCAGTTCCACGCCCGGATTGTCACGACCGGCAAACATCGCAACCGCATTCTGTTGATCCACCGCAGCAGTTTCAAACCACGCTGGAACAAAGCGCTGCAATGCCGGTGAGAGCAGATTGATGGCCGCACCCAGAAAAAAACCAATGCTGAGGGCCGGGTGCACCAGGGTTAAAAACAGACCCATAAGAACCGCAACGGTGGCGCCGAATTTGAGCATCAGCCTTTTGCGCTGCGCGTTCAGACCCAAAAGCGCCCGCTCGTGCGCGACGTCTAGAACAAAGGCGCAGGCCAGCAGGATCAGCCCAACGGCCGCAAAGGTCAAAATCAGGTTTTTGTCACCGTTTAAGACCGCAAGATCAATGAAAAACAGCGCAAGCACAAATATCGAAAGCCAAAACAGCGCGGCGGACACGGAAAAAATTCCGACAAGCATCTGAACCCACAGCGGCAACACGCGGTCACGAAAGGCAAATTCGCGCACCGGCAATCCAGATGTTTGGGGTGGCGCTTCAACATTTTCAGGAGGGCTGGCCGAGGTTTTATTCATACCTTTTGTCACGATCCGCAACGCTTCCGTGTTAATAATGGAACCCGTTTTTGAACCGGTTCGCAGGGGGGTGCATCTTTTTGTTAGGGCGCAATGGTAAAGAACCCATTTCGCTTTCAGTTTGCCTGCGGAATGGACCCGATATTTGCGATGAAATTTCCTAAAATTGCTTGGATATTAACGCGCTACACGCCAATGGCCGCGCTGCAGTTTCAAGGCAATGGGGTGATTGCATGCTTTTGAAAGCTTGGCCTTTGGATATCCCCGATCAGGTTAGCCCTAATTTAACTATCCCACGGCTATCAATCTGCAACCGACGTCGTATGGGAAATCAATGAAGTCTGGAAAATTGAAATCAATGTCGGACCGGGGCGCAAAACCCTCGGCGGGGTTCGCGATACTGGGGGTTGCGTTCGTTGCTGTCGGCATACTGGCGATTGGTCTGACAAGTGCCGCGCGCAGTTATTTTCTGCAAGGTGAAGAAGAGATTATTCCGATTTTTGCCGGTGCGGACGGTGATGAGTTGCCACAATTGATGCGCGGCAGTCTTCCGGTGCAGACCACCTCTTCTGTGCGTGACGAGGCGATCAACCCCGTTCCGCCACGCATGTGCGAGATGCCTTCGGATTATTTTAAGCGGCTGGACAGGCCTGAGGTGCTTGAAACAGGGTACACAAAGCGCAACGAGTATGTGCGAAAATACAGGGACCGGCGCGGCTTTCTGACGGACCGCGAAATGGCGGCGGCGCGGATCGCCTGGCGGTATTTTGAAAATTTCACCCAGGAAACCACCGGGCTGGCCAACGCGGTGGGTAATTATCCGTCCACAACATTGTGGGACACGGCATCCTATATCAGTGGACTGGTATCCGCTTACGAGCTGTGCATCATCGAAAAGCCGGAATTTGATCGCCGCATTTTCAAACTGCTGACAACGTTCAAACAAATCAAATTGTTTCGGAATGAACTGCCCAACAAGGTGTATCACACCAAAACCGCAGCACAGGTCGATTATGCCAACAAAGAGGGCGAAGTCGGCTATTCCGCGCTGGATATCGGGCGCTTCATGGTCTGGATGCGCATTCTGAAAAACCGCTATCCCTATCTTGGCAACACCATTGATTCGGTTCTGCTGCGCTGGGACTTTTCAAACATGATTGATGCTGACGGGCTGATGCACGGGGCGCGGGTGGACAAAGAAACAAAAGCCACATTATACGATCAGGAAGGGCGCTTGGGCTATGAGGAATATGCCGCCAAGGCCTTTGCCGCTTGGGGGTTTAACGTTCGCCTGGCGCACCGGGCGGAACCGTTTTTGACTGCCAGCATATTTGGTGTGCAGGTGCCTTACGACGGGCGTGATCCGCGCATATTCCATTCGCAAAACTACGTGGTGACAGAATCCTATCTGCAGGACGGGCTGGAATTTGGGTTTGACCTGCCGCATGACGACAGTTCGCCCGAATACGTGCATTCAGACGGCTGGCGGGCGGAATTTGCCGATCGCATTTACGAAGTCCAGGAGGCGCGATTTCGCCAGTTGGGGTTCATGACGGCACGGTCCGAACACAATGTTAAAGGCCCGCCGTATTTTACCTACGATACAATATTTTCCGACGGCTATCCGTGGAACACGGTCACGCCGCGCGGCGATTATTCACCGGATCACGCCGCCATCGCCGCCAAAGCTGCCATAGGCATGTGGGCGCTGTGGGATACAGAATATACCGATATTTTGTTTGACGCCGTTATTGAACTGTATGACCCGGAAAACGGATTTTACGAAGGTCTTTACGAACGTGGACAGGGCACGATCGAGATATTCACCGCCAACAACAACGGCATCATTCTGGCCGCCTTGCTGCATAAGGTGCAGGGGCGCATCCTGACCCCTTTTACCGGCGAAACCGAAGTCTGGTACACCGCATTTCGCGACCGCGATGTGCGGCTCGAGAAAAACCTTCCCGATCCGCCGCAGCAATCTGACTGGTTGCCGGCCCTGCGACACCAAGCCCAAACGGAGGCAGATTTCTGATGAAAAGTTTATGCAAATACGTGGTGGTCGGCGTGCTGGCCGCTGTTCCGATGGCGGCATTCGCCCAGACAGAGGCCCGTTCGCCAGAGCTGTTTGACTCGCGCAACGCCATTATCGACACCGCCATTCCATTTGCCATCGGTGCGCAAGAAGCACAGCAATCGCTGCGCGGCTCTTTTGGCTGGCAAACCTTTCAGGAAGGTCTGGTTGAAGGCGTCTATTACCGGTTTGATCCTGACGGATACGCACGTTTTGCCCCCACGCCACGCCTTGATCAGGACCAGTTCGAGGTGGTCTGTATCCCACGCAGCTATGTGTGCAAGGGTCAAAAGGGGGTCTTTCACCTGTCCCTGACCCAACGCGGTCAGTTGCAGATTCAGCTTGAAAACCTGGGCGCGGGCGATCAGTTTTTCCTGTCTGACGGCACCAACGAGCTGCCGTTACCCGCCCGAATTCTGGAGCCATTGGACATCCGCATGGAAAGCCTGCTGATGGCGGGCGGTGAACTGGTGATCAAACGAAACGCCCAGCCGGTGAACAGTATTTCACTGATCGGCTTTTCTGCGGTCGCCGCATATATCCGCTGGGTTGCCGCCGGTCAGGACTACGCCGTGCTGCCGCGCAACTGGCCAATCCCCAACAGTGCGGTTGCCGATAATCAGGGCATCACCCAGCCGGAAACATGGACACGTCCAAACAATGCGACCCAAAGCGTTGTGCCTTGGCCAAACGCAGGCGTTACACTTGCCGGGCGTCAGCAGGCCGCGCAGCCCTATGACCCAACCCGCCCGCTGAACCGTATATTGGCGGCCGAAGAAAGCCTGACCGCCGTGGCGGAACCTGCCAATATTTTGGCATTGCAGGCTGAAATTCAGCGACTGAACGCCCAGTTGGGCCTTGGTCAGACACCACAGCCCGCCGCCATGACAACCGTGCCGGCGGCAGCGCTGGCCACTGACCCGGTTGCGCCCGCATTAAACGAGGACATCTTGTACAGGTTGATGGAGCGGTTATCTGAAATTGAAATCGCGCTGCTGCGGATTGAGCAAAATCAGACGGATCAGATCGCATCAATGACCGCGGCCACCCATTCTTCGGCCGGACAACTGACACCGCTGACCACCCTGCCGGGCGATATGGCGGCCACAACCATGCCGGTTTTGCCAACAGCCGCGACGGCGACATCCACGTCGCAGCCTTTACAGGCGCTGCCCATCGTTGATTCGCCGGTTAAAAACCGGCCGGCAGTTGCTGAACTTTCGCTGGAGGAACAGGTTTTGGCCGCGATAAACCGGCTGGCGGTTCAATCGGCAACAGGGGCAGGGCCCGCCGTCACTGAGTTATTGCAGCTGAGCCCGCAGAACACCCTGCCAGATTCGCGGGTTGTGCTGGAGCGTAGCATTGTGGAGCAGATACTGGCAGAGCTTGACGCAACCATGCCCCTGCCAGTGAGCGAAGAAACACAATTGATGCCGGTTGAGAGCAACGCGGTGACGCCAACCGCCGCCGGTGATGACGGGTATAAATCGCTTTCTGAGTATTTTCAGACGGAAGTCGGACAAAGCGAGTGATCCACGCCCCCGGTTGATTGTGCAATCCGATTAAGGCCGACCGGGTTATACCGCCATCAGGCAGCCGTGCTTGATTTATCCGATCATCCGTAAGCCGGTGCGTGTTTTGAATCAGCGCTGCGCCTCAGATTAAAGCAAAACCCTAGAGCCGCGCCGCTCCATCAGATAACAAGGACGCGGCTTTAGACGGCATAACGTGAGGGCTGATCAACGCGCGTTCAGCAACGGCCCAAACACCCGAAAATGCAGCGCTTCAAGAATGATCCCGTTGGTGTTTGCAGTGCTGGCCCGGTTCACCCGCCGGTCGCGTTCATAGATCCCGGCAAACCAGCCGTTACCGTCTGAGCGCGTTTTTTGGGCCTCGGCCTTCAGCAGCCCGGTGTATTCGGTGCCGTAAATCATGTCCCAGCCAAATGCCGCCTTTGTGCTGAGGCTTTTCAGCTCGTTAAAACTGTCACCCTCCTCAGAGACCGCCGTCCAGAACTGCCCGTTCACAAAAATGCTGTTGTACAGAAAATGTGGCGCCTGATCGATGTGATCCTCTGAAACCGCCGTGGGAATGCCGGTGTCCAGATAGCGTTTTTCCTGAGCTTTTAACGCACGATAGGCCAGTTCCGCACCGTCCCGGTCAAACCCCATCTCCAGTGCCATAAGGATATAAGGCTCGCTTAGCACATAGTTGCTGGCACCAAAATTGCGCTTGTCACGCAGGTCAGAGGCAATGTCGACGTCATAAACCGACCCAAAGCGAATGTTCAGGTCATGCCTTGCCGCTTTCAGCGTGTCCAAGGCCAAAATAGCAGCCGCCCGGGCGCCGTATTCCTCATAGCCCAGCCGCCCCTCCTGAATAAATTCCACTTCACCGGTGTCCGGGTCAATACGCGCACCCTGCAGCGCGCTGTCGGCGGTCAATAAATCCAGCCGCCACGCATCTAGAATATCGCGCGCAGCGACACTGTGGGCCGGAAACCCCCGCACCAGTATTTCAAGCGGCACGATCATGCGCGCGATGTCCAGCGCGGACCAACCGATGCCCGCTTCTGACGCCTCGTTCGCATAGTTGGTTTTGGCCAGCGATATGGTGTCGTAAACCTTGTTTGGCAGGTGGTTCTGAAACAGCGGCAGACGCATCAGAGCATCCAGAACGCGGGTCATTCGGCGGTCAAACTCAGCCCTGTCCACAATGCCCAGCCGGTGGGCAGCGATCAGCCCCAGCAAATAGGACGCCTGATCCCACATGGTGGTTGAGGGAAACCCGTCAACCGCATTGACCAGTCCGGTTTGGGGCTGTGTGTTATTCTGAAAATACTGCCAGGCGATAACACCGGCCTGATAGTCCGCGTCGCTAAGCGCGGCGCGGGCGGCAGTTTGATATTGCAGCGGACTGATTTTGATCGTTGTTGAGTTTTGAAAACCCGGAGTGAATAGACTGCCGCGGTTTTCCACCGTGTAGGCAAGTGACGCCGCCACGATCAAACCGGCACCAAAGGCGATATTGCCCCTGATATTTTGCAATGGCTTAGCAATTTTCATGGGGCAATTCCTGACTTGTTTTGATTTTGGGTCTCGGCAGGGGTGGTCGCCAAAATGCCGCCGCCACAAGCAACCACAGGGCCAGTATGTTGTTCAGGCCCCAAAAGCCGTTGACGATCAGCGCGGCCAATGCCTCCGGATCAGGAGCCCTGATGTTGCGGTTTAAGGCCAGCGCGAAAGCCAGCACCGTGGCCCCGATCAGCGCCATGTGAAACCGCACGATGTGCAGGTGCCGCCCGCCGGTCATTTCCTTGGGCGTTGAGGGAAACTTGATCTGGCGTTTGCGCAAAACCGCAGACAGGGCGTGCAGAATAATCGCAAAGCTGGTCACGTTCAGCATTTTGCCGCGCATGGGCCGGTGGCCCCAGGTGCCAAGCACCGTTGCCACCTCGTGCAACAGCAAAAACGGCACCAGATGCAGGTAAAAATCTGATGAATAACTTTGCACCGGCGCCAGCCCCGTGGCCATTGTGATGATAGGCGCCAGCAGCAACACCATGATCCAGACTGGCGAAAGATAAGACCAGAACGTCGCGCCGTATAACAGCCGTTGCCGCAATCCAAGTCCGCGCCTGATCAGCGGGTTGTCGTTTATCAGGATGTCCAGCGTCCCGCCGGCGTATTTAAAATTCTGCACGGCCCAGCTTTGCAACGACCAGGGCGACAGCATTTTACACAGCACTTCAGGATGATACACCGATTTCCAGCGCCGCCCCTTGTACGCGTGCAAAAAAATGGAGGTGTAAAAATCCTCTGAGACGTGAAACCGGTACGGTGTCAGTTCAGATTTGCCGGCGTTTTCGGGTTTCAGGTATTCGCGTATTTTGGCGTTGGAATGCCCGGCGTTGTTTGGACTTTGAAAGTCCAGTCGCAGACCTTCGACGTCATCGGAGTATTTGGCCAGTGCCACCTCGTAAATTGCCTCTCTGCGATGAATGGAACCGGCCCCGCAGCAAAAAGAGGCCCCGGCGGGGTTGCGGCGGCGTTGAATCACGTCAAAAAACAAACCGGGATCAGAAGAAAACGGATCCGCGCCAAAACGCACAGGGCCAAGCCAGGATTCGATCCACCGGCCAAAGGACAGTCCCGGCCGGCCCAGTACCGCGGCCAGCGCATGCCCCAAAGACCGGCCTTTTGGAATGTCAAAAAACCAGTGGGGCGTTTGCACCCATGCCACCTCCGCGTCGCAAAAATAGCCCAGCGTTTTCAGCAAAAAACCCGGAAACAGCCGCGTGTCTGCATCACATATGACGACAAAATCACCCGACGACATCTCCAGCGCGTTTTTCAGATTTCCGGCCTTGAACCCAAGATTATTCGCACGGGTCACATAGTTGATTTCCTCTTCAAGCGCGATTTTTCGCATGGTCAGGCGGTTGCCGTCGTCAAGCAGATGCCACTGGACGTTTACAATTTTCGGTATGGTAATATTCATGGCATCCCGGATCGACAGGCGCACGATCTCGGGGTTTTCGTCGTGGGTGGTGATGAAAATATCAACGTTGATGAAACCTTTGCCGCCTGCGGGCAGGCACTCCGCGCGGGTGGTGGGCGGCGGCGTTTGCGGAGTGTCAGCGATCTTCCACAGGTTGTTGAAAAACAGCGCAAGCCCGATGAATGCCAGTGTTTCCGCGCTGGCCACCAGCGTTGAAAAGATCAATGCGTCAGGGTTCAAAGACGCGGTCCACCGCCAGTGCAGATACCACAGTCCCACGGCCAGTGCTGCGGTGGCAAAAACCTGCCAGAAAAATTCAAGGGCCGGGTTGTACTGCGTGGGTTTGGGGGGGGTGCGGTTTTCAAATTGGGTGAAATAAAACTCGTTTTGCACGCCAGTTTCGATCCGGTTGTGGGCAGTCTGTTGTGGGGTGACTTTGGCGGGGTTAGGTTAACCGTCGGTGAAAATTATTGATCTGGCCAAAATTTTCGCCGCTTCGTGGAGATGATCAAAACAGGCGGGAAAAGCAGGTTCAGTTGGCGGGAGCGTACCGCACAAATTTATGATTCACAGTGCCGCCACCGGCGCCGTTATGCGCAGACAGGACCGCGTTAAGCGAAGCCGCCGCCAGAGGGGTTAGGCCTTTGGCCTGCAAAGCTGCGGGATAAGAAGCGGATTGATCGTTCTGTTGGGACAGGCATAAAATCTGTTCTGCCGTGTCAGGTTCAAGAACAATCATAAATGGTGCCCCGGCCTGCGGAATTGTCAGAATTTCGCCCTGTCTTAACATGGCGCTTGGGCGGTTACCGGTTGGAAAAACCCGCACGATTGGTCCGTCACCGGAGCGGTGATAGCAGCTGACATAAACGTTTTGGTCCGCGGTGAGCGAGATGCGGATGGACTGACCGGCAACCAGCGTGTCCCGGGCAGGGCCGGCAATGCGCAGCGTGCCGGTAGCACCGGGCCGGGACACTGGTGCAGGTGCACCGGTGATGCCAACCGCCCGGCGTAATTGTTCCGCAAGTGCTGCGTTTATCTGCCCGGACGGGATCAGGTTGTGTTTGGTTTGAAACCGGATGATGGCCGCAGAGGTTGCGGCGTCCAACTTGCCCGAAGTGTACCGTTGCAGCAGGCCAAGCTGCGCCAGTTGGTTTTGCATAAGCGCGGTTCGCGCACGGTCGTTTGAAATCTCAAATGATTTTTGCGGCACGGGTCTGGTTTTTTCGGCTTTGGCCGCACTTCCAAGGCAAGTCCAGTAGGGCACCCGGGCGTATTTGCCCAAGAGTTCGATCGTGCCAAGTTCGATCAGGTTTCGAACGGCCTGCCCACTGCTTTCCACTTTGGCTATTGAGACCCCAACGTTCAAAGGGGCCAGCGAGATCAATCCGGTGGCCGACCCGCCAAAGGTGTTTTTCATGACCACCATAGAGTTGCTGACCGACATGCCGGGCAGAATGACCCGCCCGGGGTTTGACACCAGATGCATGTCAACGGTGACGATTGACAGGATGCGGCTGCGCGAAATGTTAAAGGTCCGCACGGCGCTGCCGATCGGCGTAGAGCTGTCGCCAAGTCCGGCACTGTCACTGGCGTTGACCGTTGCATTGTCAAACTGGCTGATGGCGCCGCGCACATAGATTTTTGGTTTCAGCCGCGAGCTTTCGGTTATGTATTTGATTTGGCCGCTGGCCACTTCGCGGGCCTGATCCAGAAATGCAAAGGCACCCGAGCGGCGGTTTAATGTGTTGATCGCACCGATCAACATGTCATCACCTGACACATTCACCGATTTGGTGCGGTCCGGAAATCCGGTTGACGAAACCAACACACGGGGGCGCTTGTGGGCAAGCAACAGGTCATCCATGCAGCGCAACGCGGCGTCAAAAGAGGTGAAATTGCGCATTGGTGGCGTGTTCGGCTGGGCGATTCGCATGGCCACCGGAGGTTCAACCGCCGTACAGGACATGGCCAGCAGGGTGGTTGCCAGCAGAATTCTGTTTTTCATCGGTCGTGTCCGTGTTTGGGGTTGGACCAAAATCAAAGGCCGGGATTGCGTTATATTTTGCCGAAGAAACCTAAA
This sequence comes from uncultured Rhodobacterales bacterium, assembly GCA_964480735.1. GTDB lineage: Bacteria > Pseudomonadota > Alphaproteobacteria > Rhodobacterales > Rhodobacteraceae > UBA5972. The sequence goes on along the minus strand of CAYZQS010000015.1, from coordinate 10,946 downwards.
TTACGATTAAGTCTGTGGCATGATATGTGTGGTCGCCTTCACGCTTGGTCATGCGCGCAGTACTTCCAGCGGCGCTTGGCGGTCTGTTGGTTCGCCGCTGGCAATCACGCGATCCAGATCCTCAAACTCTGTGACTTCGCCAACCGCAAAGCTGTGGCGCACGCACCAGTTTGGCCCGGCACACATTCCGCTGACGATTGCGCCTGCCAAGAGGACCGTACCCGGCAGAACAATCGAATCGCGACAGTAGCTTTTTGCGCTGATCAGGCTGCCCGCGCCGATGATGCTGACGCCGCTTAGACTGGCGTCGGCCTCTACCACCGCGTTGCGGCCAACATAGGTGGGCCCGTGAATAAGCGCCTTTGGCGAGACCGTCGCGCTTTCCTCTGCCCAGAGATTGGGCCGCAGCATGCGGGCAGACGTGGAAATCGTATTGATGTTGCCGCTTACCGCTTTGGCGTTTGCGTGGTAATAATCCTTGATACATCCCACGTCGGTCCAGTTGAAATGGCTTTTGTAAATCTGGACGTGCTGATTTTGTTCAATCAGGCGCGGCAGCAGATCAGCGCCAATATCAAAATCACCGGAGCCGGGAATAAAGTCCAAAACCCGTGGGCTAAAAATATAGATGCCGGTATTGACCTGACATGACAGCGCCTTTTCCGGTGCCGGTTTTTCCTGAAACGAAGAGATTTTGCCGGTGGCTTCGGATTTTATGACGCCGTATTTATGCACGTCGCTTTTGGGCACGGTCATCGCGGCAATCGTTGCGATGGCACCACTGCGCCGATGAACGCGCATCATCTGGTTCAGGTCCAGATCAACCAGCGCGTCCCCACACATCACCACAAAATCATCGTCAAAATACTGAAACCGCTGCTGGATCAGCTGAATGCTGGCGGCAGAGCCGACGGCGCGACCGCTAAATCTGTCGCCATCCATGCAGCCTTCGCGGCTGTAGACCGTCTTTATACCCAGTGACCGGCCGCAGCCAAAGTAACCCTCGATGGATTCCGGCTGATAACTGGTGTTCAGGGCCACATTGCGAATGCCCCATGACTTTAGAAAATCAATGCAGTGATGCAGGATGGGTTTGCCCATAACGTCAAGCATCGGTTTTGGGCTGTCAAAGCTAAGCGGCCGCGCCCGTGTGCCTTTTCCGGCGCACAAGATTAAAGCTTTGACATCTGACAGCGCATAGGGGCCAAGCGCGTCCGGTTGCAGCGCTGCGTGGCGGGTGGGAAATACGGTGAAAACATGTTCCAGATGGGTGCGGTGCAGCCGTTCCATCACCTTTTTACCCAGACCACACAGCGAAAAACTGCCTCTGCGACCGATGGATTTCAGCACTGTAACAAGGGTGCCAAGGCTGGCAAAATCGATGCGCTTTACCGGTGTCAGGTCGATCAGAATATGCAGTTCCGCCAAGGCGGAGATCATCGCCACTTCGGTTTTTAACAGCAAGGCATCGGCAGCTGAAAAATGACCGGTGTTGACCGTGATGATCACGATTTCGCCAAGGGTGGATTTTTTGAACAGCATTACGGTCTCCGTATTGGTTTGAAGTGTGGGTGAAACGGCGGTTACTTTGCGGCGGTTGCCAGTGGCCTCCCGCGTTCCAG
>CAYZQS010000015.1:0-9224 GCA_964480735.1 uncultured Rhodobacterales bacterium | reverse complement strand
ATTTGCTTGCGTTCGCCGTTTTGCAGGTGCTGCCGGTACAGCCCGTAACAACTGGCCGCAACGAAGCCATAGCCAAGATAGGTCAGGATTTTCACGCCGCGCACCAGATACTCAAACCCTGGCAATCCGGACAATTCCGCCCACAGAAAAACATCCACCTCGCGTTTTACAAACAGGCACACAAGGATCACCAGACCAAGGGCGGGGCGGTTGATGGCGGCGTTGTAAAGCGGGGCAAACAGCACCAGACCAAACAGGGTTGGCAAAAAGTGCATGTGGTACTGCACGTCACCCAGCACGAAATAGCCCAGCCAGGACATCGGTTGGCCAAGTTCCGCCCAGATCGCCGCCTCATAGCCAAAATAGCTGGCCTTGATCAGCCGCCAGAAGGCAAAGAACACCATCCAGAAAGCAAACGGCACCAGAAGGCGGCGCGTTTGTTCCGCAATCATCACCCCATAAGACCGCGGGCGCCTGTCAACCGCAAAACATAACAAAAACAAAGAGATGATCAGAAAAAGTTCCGTTCGCGCAATATAGATTACGCTGCGAAACAGCACCGGAAATATCCGCTGGACCTCTGAATAATCGGGGAATGGCTGGCCGGTGAAATCAGAAGAGGAATGTAGCCCGACAATCGAAATTCCAGCGATCAGACGCAGCGTGTCCAGCCACTGCATTCGACTTGATGTGCTCATTACGTCCCCCGGACCGACGGTGATAATTCCTAAGTCCTAGGGTCATAATTCGGAATGATTGGTTAATTCCGCCGGAGAATTTCAAAAAATCATGCGACCGGTTTCCGACTTTTTCAACGACACCATATTTTAACCGTTTCCACCTTTATTGGCGGCAACAAAAAGGAAGTCGGAATGTCAAAAAGTTTAACGATCTGGGTGCTTTGTGCTGTGATGGGCACGTTTGGCGGCGTAGCTTTGGCGCAGGACAGAACACCAGCGGCACTGCTTCAGTTGCCGGTTGAGGCGCAGTATTGCGCGATCCTGCGTGCGCTGAGCACCCGACCTGATCCGCGCTGCCCTGATGCGGTGACAAACGGCCAGTCGCGGGGAATTGTATTTACCGGTGAACCTGACAGCGCTTTGGCTGAGGGGCAGCAGACCCGTGGTTTGGCCAGCACGGAATATCTGTCACCGCAGGAGTACGCGGCATCTGCGGCCACTCGTGGGTTCAGTCGTGCGGCCATTCCGGCCAGCGGAAACCCGGGTGAAAAGGGGTATTTTATCCAGTTTGCCTTTGACAGCGATATTCTGGGCGATGATTACAAGGCGCATCTTTCCCGTTTGACAGAAGTGCTGAACACCGATGTGATGAAAAACAGTTGCATCAAGGTGATCGGTCACACCGACACCGTTGGCAGCGCGCAATATAATCAAACGCTGTCTGACCGGAGGGCGTTATCGGTGCAAAGTTACATGACCGCGGCCCTTGGGCTGGACGCGGCAAGGGTGAACAGCGAAGGGCGTGGCGAGACAGCGCCGCTGCTTGATATTCCCGGCGGCCACCCAAAAAATCGACGTGTGGAAATTCTGTCGCGCAGTCTTGCTTTGGGGTGCGGATGAATGGACCGCGCAAGCGCCTTCCTTCAGCGGATAATACTGATCGTCGGTCTGATTTGCACGGCCAACTTGGCCCGTGCGCAGGACCGCGTGGCGCTGGTGATCGGCAATTCGATCTATGACAACGGCCCGGACCTTAAAAACCCTGTGAACGACGCTTCGGCGATTTCAGCGGCGCTGTCAGGGCTTGGCTACCGCGTCTATTACGGTGAGAACCTGAATTATTCCGACATGTCGCGAATGCTGTTGGCGTTTGCCCAAAAAATCGGCAACGCCCGGCAGGTGTTGGTATATTTTGCCGGGCACGGGGTGCAGGTTGACGGTGTGACGTTTTTGATGCCAACCGACGCGGTGATGCGTACCAAAGATGATCTGATCACATCAATCACTTTGAATGAGGTGCTGGAGCTTTTGCGCGACGACCTGCGGGCCAGCATCGTTCTGGTCGATGCCTGTCGCAACAATCCTATCTACGAATCCATCGCCACCCGCTCTTTTGCCAATAACGGTGAAAGCCGCACCCAAGCGCTGTTTGATTTGCCCTATGGTATGCTGATCGGCTATGCCTCGCGGCCAGGTGCTGTGGCCTATGACGGGCCTTTGCAGCACAGCCCATATGCAGAGGCGTTGCTCAGCCATATGGCCACCCCTGGGCTGGATGTGGAACTGATGCTACGCCGGGTGCGCAATCAGGTGGTGCAGATCACCAAAGGCGCACAGGTGCCCTGGACCCAATCTTCGCTGCTGGGCGAAGTGGCCATTGTGCCGGATCAGGTGGAAATGTTGCCGCAACACGCCAAACCCGGCGCAATCGATGATGCACCCAAGGCAGGCCAGGTGGCCCAAAGGCAAACCCGCGAGCAGGCGCTGCAGCGACGTTTGGTGCAGGTTTTATGTGGTGCCCTGCAGCCCCCGCTGCCCGCACAATGCGAACAAAACTGACACGAGATACCATTTGACAGCGGGCACTATTACTGCAGAACCGACAGCCAAAAAGACGCTGAAACGACCGATGCCGCTGTGCCAACCAGCACCGCTGTTGCGGCAATATTCTGGGCGCGACCAAACATGCTGGCAAACAGAAAAGAATTGACCCCGGGCGCCATTGCCGCCGTTATTACAGCACTACGGGTCAACGCCAGCGGCAAGTCAAACACCTTCGTTGACAGACCCAGCACAATGGCGGGATGCACGAACAGCGACAGCGCACAAATCCAGATAACCGCAGTTGTCGCGCCCCCCGGGCGGTATCGGTACAACACCCCGCCAAGCGCAAAAAGCGCTGTCGGCAACGCCGCCCGGATCAACAGCGCAAAAGCATCGGAAACCGCCGAAGGCAACTGCAAGCCGCTGAAATTGGCAAAAAATCCCAAAATAATGCCAATCATCAGGGGGTTGTTGAACATGCCCGCCGCAACCGTGCGAACGGTTCCCCATGTGCTGGCCGTTTTGGCCTCGGCCAAAGACATGGCGGTGATGCCCAGAAAATAACAAAACGGCGCGTGCACGGCGACAATGGCATAGTTGGGCCCAAGCGCGTCCGCTCCAAACGCCTGCTCGGTTACTGACAGCCCCAACAGCAATGAGTTGGCAAACAACGCACAAAACCCGATCGCAACGCTGTCCGGCCAATCGCGCGACAGCAGGTAACGCGCGCCAAACATACACAAAAAAAACGTGGCCGCAGAACCGATGTAATAAGAAAGCAGTAACCCGCTGTCAAAACCCACCGACAAATCAAGCGAGGCAATCGCTGAAAACAGCAGCAGCGGAATGGCGAAATTTTGTGAAAATGAAATCAGCGCCTGCGAGGCGGTATCGGAAAAGGCACCACTCCAAACCGCCAGATAACCAAAACCGATCACCAAAAACACCGGCAGGATAATATCCAAAAGCGCGTTCATGGGTGTTGCTGATCGATGTGCCTGCTCATCTGTCTGGCACGTCCAGCTCAATTTGCATGCCGTCAAAAGCCGCCGTCACATTCTCAGGTGTGGTCTCACACACCACCTTGTAGTCAAGATCGATGTGCATATTGGTCAATACAGCGGATGCCGGTGCGGCTTTTTTGATCCATTCGATGCTTTGGTCAAAATGCGTGTGGGTCGGATGCGCGGTGTACCGCAGCGCGTCCAAAATCCAGACCTCCAAATTTTGCACCGCGGCCCAGCTTTCGGCGTACATTTCAGCAACGTCAGGCAGATAGGCCAGATTGCCGATGCGAAACCCAAGGCTGTCAATGCTGCCGTGTCCAACTTTGAAAGGGGCCAGCGTGATCGCGCCACCCTCACCGGTGATTTCGACCGGGCCGTCGATGGTTTTCAAATCCAAAATCGGCGGGTAGGGGCTGTTTTCGGGTTGAATAAACGCATAGCCAAAGCGCGAGATCAGCGACTCCTGCGTTGGTCCGTCCGCCCAGATATTCAGGCGTTTTTTGCGGTTAAACACGATCATCCGAAGATCATCCAATCCGTGCACGTGATCGGCGTGCTGATGCGTATAAACTACCCCGTCCAAATGCCCGATGTCCGCCGCCAGCAACTGCGCCCGCATATCAGGAGAGCTGTCAATCAGCACCGTCGTTATCTTGTCACCGTCAAACCGCTGTACCAGCAATGAACAGCGCTGGCGGCGGTTTTTGGGGTTGGCCGGATCGCAAGCCCCCCAGTTTCCACCCAGTCGCGGCACACCACCGGAAGATCCGCAGCCCAAAATTGTGAACCTGTGCAGCGCCATTACTGCGCCGCCAGATCATAGCTGGCCACTTTACTGAACAGCCGTTCAAAATTTGCTGTGGTCTGCGTGGCAAACCGGGCATAGGGCATTTGAAATACATCAGCCCCAACCTTGGCCGTCTGGGCGGTATAGGCGGGCTCGTTTCGCTGCCCACGATGGGGCGGCGGGGCCAGATACGGCGCGTCGGTTTCAACAAGAATTCGGTCAATCGGGGCGGCAGCAAATATATCGCGCAATTTGCTTGCGTTTTTGAACGTCGCAATACCGGACATGGACAGATAAAATCCCAGATCAAGTGCGGCCAGGGCCAGGTCCTGTGAGGATGAAAAACAGTGCATCACACATGTAAAGGCGCCTGCGCGGTGTTCCCGGGTCAATATTTCCGCCATGTCGGCGTCGGCGTCCCGTGCATGAATTATCAGCGGCAGGCCGGTTTGCCGCGCGGCTTCGATATGCACCAGAAGGCTGTCAATCTGGGCCGATTTGCTGTCTTTGGTATAGTGATAGTCAAGCCCGCTTTCGCCGATCCCAACCATTTTTGGGTGCGCACAAAGGGCTGTCAGAGCGTCAAGGCTGACAACACCTTCGCCGGCCACGCTCATGGGATGGGTGCCGGCGGCGTAAAACACCGGCGCAAACGCCTCTGCAATGGCGCGTACATTTGGTTCTTCGCGCAGTTTTGTACAAATTGTCACCATTTTTGTGACACCGGCGGCCACCGCACGCGCCACAACCTGCGGCAATTCATCGGCAAAATCGGGAAAATCCAGATGGCAGTGGCTGTCAACGATCTGGGGAATGTCAGTCATTTAAGTATCTCAAATTACGTTTGCAGGGCGGGCGGACGCCTGATCAAGTTTCAGCAATATATCAAGGATGACCGATGCAGGGTCAAGATTAACCGCGCGGGCGTGCAGCGTTCGGGACTGGATGGTCTGCACAAGTTCTGCCCATTTTCTGGCGTCCCTTACATTCCTGCTTTTATCTTCAAAAACAGCGGCTTCTTCAGCGAAATTAACACGATCTGCCTTGGGGGTTGCGCCAAATTTTCCAAGCCGCGCCAGCATGATCAAAACCAGCCGCAGCGTAAGCGTGTAACGCGGTTCGTTGTTTTTTCCGACACAACCGTTGGCCAGCGCGTGGGCCAGATTGCGATCCATGCGCGGGGCGGATTTCAACAAGGCCAGCAAATTGTCATAAATCGCCAAGCCTTCGCCCGACAACAGCCCAATCGCCCCACCGACAGAGCCATCGGCCAGTTGGCCAAGCTTGTCCGGAGCCGCATCAATCTGAACACCCGCGTTACCAACCGCCTGCATCAGCAAATTTTGCGGCAATTTTTGGCATTTCAGTGCGCGGCAGCGGCTGCGGATGGTCGCCAGCAAGTGGCTTGGCCGGTGTGCAACCAGCAAAATCGTGGTATTTGCAGGAGGTTCTTCCAGAATTTTCAACAGCGCGTTGGCCGCGTTGCTGTTCATGTCGTCCGCTGCATCAATGATCACCACCCGCCGCCCGCCATCTGCAGCGCTTAACCCAAAAAACCCCTTCAACTTTCGGATTTCATCGACCGTAATGTTTTGTTTCAGCCGGGATTTATCGTGGTCCCACGGGCGGCGGCACAAATACAATCCGGAGTCTGAAAGCGCCGCAAGACGTCTGGTAACCGGATGATCCGCAGGGACATCAAGCGTTTGGGGCGCAGTTTCGGCCAACACCCCCCCCTGATCCTCAGCGGGTTGTGCCAGCAAAAACCGCGCGATTTTCCAGGCCAGCGTGGCCTTGCCAACACCGCCGGGGCCTGAAATCAGCCACGCGTGATGCAGGCGGCCAAGATTAAAGGCCTGCAGGAATTCTGCCTCGGCCGGTTCTTGTCCAATCAGCTGATGGGTATGGCGGGGATGGGGCGCACCTTCCAGACGGTCCGGTTCTGTGAAATCAGGTTCGCTCATGGCTGCAATTTTGCGGCGATACCGGCGATTTCTCTGGCGATCTGTTCCGGTTTTTTGTTGCCGTCAACCAGATGACATCGATTTGAAAACTGTGCCGCCAGTCGTTGAAACCCACGCCGCAAATCGATTTGAAACTGCAGACCGAAATCTTCAAACCGGTCTTCGCCGGACCGCCGCGCCAGTCCGCGTTCAAGCGCAATTTCCGGGTTGGTGTCGATGATAAAGGTCAGGTCCGGCTCCCGGCCGATCATCAGTTTATGCAACTCATCAACCATCGGGCGCAAATCGGCCCTGACTGCCCCCTGATACACCCGGGTTGAATCGGCAAAACGGTCTGACACAACGGTTTTACCGTCGTTAAGGGCCGGCAGAATGGTTTTTTCCAGATGATCCCTACGTGCGGCGTTAAACAACAATATCTCGGTTTCGGGCGACCATCGACCCGTCTCGCCTGACACCAACAAAGCGCGAATATCTTCGGCCCCGGTTGACCCGCCTGGTTCGCGCGTCAGAACTACCGATATTCCGGTATTTGTCAGGTGCTTTGCAAACAGTTTTGACTGTGTGGATTTGCCGGACCCGTCGATTCCTTCAAAAGTGACAAATAATCCGCCGGCGGACATCAGTTAAACAGGCCGGCAATTTTTTGTACCAACAGCGCCGCGGACAATTTAATTTTTTCGCTTAATCCGGCCTCTGCCACGGCACTTGCGGCAACCAGATCAAGCTTTGTCACGGACATGCCGGGCACTTCAATGCGCAGTTGACCCAAAACCTGACCCTTTTCAATCGGTGCAGGCACCGGCTGATCAAACGTCAGCTGTGCGGTCAAATCACCTGAACCGGCAACAGGCAAAAGCAGATCCAGCGATTGGCTGACATTCAAGTCTACCGATCCATCTTCACCCAGCCAGACGTTGGCGGTGGTGATGTGCTGTCCGGTTTCAAAAATTTTTTTTTGAACAAACTGGCGAAAAGCCCAGTTCATCAGCTTTTCCGCCTCGCGCGAGCGATCTTCTTTGCTGTCAAGCCCGGTGATCATCAAAATAATCCGTCGATCACCCCGTTTGGCAGAGCCCACAATTCCAAATCCGGCCTCTGACGTGTGCCCGGTTTTCAACCCATCCGCGCCGATGTCAAGTTTCAGCAGCGGGTTACGGTTAAAGCGGTTTTTTGGTACGCGCTCGTCAAATGCAAATTCGGTTTCGGAAAAATAGCCATAGTATTGAGGGAACTCCCGGATCAGTCGATCAGCCAGAAATGCCAGATCGCGGGGGCTCATCCGCTGGTTGGGATGTGGCCAGCCGTTTGAATTGGCAAATGTGGACCCTTCCATCCCCAGTTGGCGCGCGCGCACATTCATGGTGCGGGCAAATTCAGCCTCTGTTCCGGCCATCGCCTCTGCCAGCACGGCGCTGGCGTCATTGCCCGACAGAACGATCACACCGCGGATCAGATCTTCAACCCGCACCTTGTCGCGCGTGGTCAGGTACATGCTGGACCCTTTGTAAGACATCGCGTGTTCTGAAACCGGCAGTTCTTCGTCCAGGCTCAACCGCCCGTCTTCCAGCGCCTCAAACACCATATTCAGGGTCATCAGTTTTGACATTGACGCGGGGGGCAGGATTTCGTCCGGATTTTTTTCCAGCAGTACGGTGCCGGTATTATAATCTATGACGATGGCAGCCTTGGCTTTGGTTTCCAGCGCCTGTGCGGTACCGGCAAGCAAAACCAGCGCAAACGCGCCAGTGGCAAAAAGCCGAAGCAAAAATATGTTCAAACCACCGCGCATCAGTTGGTCACGAAATAAGCGTCGTCAAATCCCAGCGTCTTGACCTTTTTCAAAAAGCTTGCGCGTTCAGACTTGGTGGCGGCAGGGCCAACCAGCACCCGCCAGAATTTCTTGCCTTTGCTCTCCTGGGCTTTGACAATTGGGATCAAACCAAGTGTGCGCAGGCTGGTGGCGGTGTTGGTGGCGTTGGTTTCAACACTGAAAATGCCGATTTGTATGAACGGTTTGTCAAGAGCTGACGTTGTAGGTGGCTTTGGAGTGGGCGTGGTGGCAACCGCTGTGGACGTTTCCGTGCCCGCTTCTTTGGCCTCCGCCGCATCAATCGCGGCGGCTGCGGCGGAAATCGGATCAAGGGTTTCTTCCGCAATCGCTTCATCTGAAACCGGCTGGGCGGTTTCATCCGGCACCTGTTCCCGGCGCAGGGCGGTCACGTTCAGGCGCGTTGGTTGCCCGGCCAGAATGCCCAAAGCCGCCGCCGCATCGCTGGACAGCTGGATCAGCGGGCCGGGATTATCCCGCTCGCGTTTAAACAACGCCCCGATGACAAATTTGCCATTTTCCTCGTTGCGGATAATCACCCGTTCCGGTTGCGCCTGATCCGGATAGGCAACCCACACGCCGCCCAGCGACGGCCGCCCGTCCCATAACGCCATGTCGGTCACCTGAAACACGTCTGGCGCTTCCACGTCCCGCTCTATCAGCTTGACAGAACGATCAAGCGATACCTCGCTGGTGTTGGCCTTTTTCAGTCCAAAATCCGGCATTTCAAAATCATCACAGGACGTTAGGGCGAATGCACTGATGAACAATGCGCCACCCAACTTAATGCCTGAAAACCTGACTGCTGCTGCCATTGTCCGCCCCGTTGCTCATCCTGTGTGCCGCAAACTTTAATTTGCGGCGTTCGTTGCTCCGGTCTGGTAGACTGCGCCGGATGTTGCCAACTGTGTAAACCAGACACGTTCTCTTTGGAAGTGTGTTCATGCATAGAAATTGGCGGGCACGGCAAGATTTGGCTGAGCCGTTAAGCGGGCGGATTGCAAGGCAAAAGTCCCATTTCGCAGTACGATTAAACCGGTTCCAGAATCAATTTTTCCGCGCTAATGCTGCGCAGCGCCGGAGGAGTGGCAGAGTGGTCGAATGCACTGGTCTTGAAAACCAGCGAAGGTG
>CAYZQS010000014.1:35125-45364 GCA_964480735.1 uncultured Rhodobacterales bacterium | reverse complement strand
TTCTGGAACTCCCGATTACCAGGCTGTCGGGAAGGTCGGACAATTGGACAATTGATGTGCTGGCGAGTTGAAACTACGGGCCGCATAAAAAAGCCGCAAACCAGCCTCGGCTGGCTTTGATTTCTACAATTCCCGGCAAATCTTAGCCGAATTTGACTGCCGCCCACACCGCTGCGGGCAACCGCGCCAACTAAATCAATGAACCGATCCCGCTCGGGCCGCAAATACAGTGGCAGTCAGCGATTATCCCCGAGACCACCAGCCCTTGCGTTTTGGCTTGGGTGCGGCAGGCGCGGCGGACGCCATCGCCAGTTCAGGTGCAGCCTCCGGAACCTCAACCGCCGCTGATTTTGCCGGTGTTTTCACCGCCGGTTCAACCGGTGCGTCCGCCGCGTCCTTGGGTTCTGCTTTTTTCCGGGTTCTTTTTGCGGGCTGTTTTGGTGCGGGTGGCGTTTCAGCCACGGTTTCAGTTGCACCCGCTTCATCTTTATCGTCGGTTTGCACCAAAGGCTCCGGTTCTTTTTTCTTGCGGGTTGTTCTGCGGCTGGTTGGTTTTTTCGCAGGTGCCGCTTCTGCCTCGGGCTTTGCAACTGCGCTGATTTCCGCAACCTCGGGTGATTTGGCGGCATCCATTTCGCCGTCGTCATCGCCGGATTTTGCTTCGGCACGCGCGCCGGTCTCAGGCGTATCTGCGGTTTGTACCGGGTTTTCAGATTGGCCTTTGCCGCCCCGCCGCCGCCGTCTGCGCCGCTTTTTCCTGGGCGGCCGGTCTTCGTTGTCGTCCGGCTCGTGAACGTCGTCCACAGTTTCCGGTTCCACCAACGAAGTTTCCATGGATACCACTTCGCCCGTACTGGCAATTGCCCGCGTTGCGGTCTTGAACCGCTCAATCGTATATTCCGGGCTGATCAGCATCGGATTGGATTCGATGCGGATCGACAACCCGTTGCGCTGTTCGATCATCGCAACGTGTTCGCGTTTTTGGTTCAGCATGTAATTGGCAATGGCCACAGGGGCGGACACCAACACCTCGCGTGATCGGCGGCGCACGCCTTCCTCTTCCAGCTCGCGCAGGATCGACAGGGCCAGATTGTCGTCTGATCGGGTAAGGCCTGTGCCGTGACAATGAGGGCAGGGTGCGGTTGTGGCCTCTATCATGCCGGGGCGCAGCCGTTGACGGGACATTTCCATCAGGCCAAAGCCGGATATCCGCCCAACCTGAATGCGCGCACGATCGGTTTTCAGCCGATCCTTGATGCGTTTTTCCACCGCTGTGTTGTTGCGGCGGTCTTCCATATCGATGAAATCAATGACGATCAGCCCGGCCAGATCGCGCAGGCGCAATTGCCGCGCCACCTCATCTGCGGCCTCAAGATTGGTTTTGGTGGCGGTGTCTTCGATCGAGCTTTCCTTGGTCGCCCGACCGGAATTGACATCAATCGCCACCAGCGCCTCTGTCACGCCAATCACGATATAACCACCGGATTTCAGCTGCACCGTCGGATTGAACATGCCTGCCAGATAGCTTTCCACCTGAAAACGGGCAAACAGCGGCAGCGGGTCGGTATACAGTTTGACGTTCTTGGCGTGGCTGGGCGTTAGCATCTTCATATAGTCTTTGGCCATCTTGTGACCGGCTTCGCCCTCGATCAGAACCTCGTCGATATCGCGGTTGTAAAGATCGCGGATCGAGCGTTTGATCAGGCTGCCCTCTTCATAGATCTGCGCGGGCGCGATGGATTTCAGGGTCAGGTCGCGCACCTCTTCCCACTGGCGCAGCAGATAATCGTAATCGCGCTTAATCTCGGCCTTGGTGCGTTTTGCCCCGGCTGTTCGAACAATCAGACCGGCGCCTTGCGGCACTTCGATTTCGCCTGCGATTTCCTTCAGCTTTTTACGGTCCGCGGCATTGGTGATCTTGCGGCTGATACCTCCGCCACGCGCGGTATTTGGCATCAGAACACAATAACGACCGGCCAGTGACAAATAGGTTGTCAGCGCCGCACCCTTGTTGCCGCGTTCTTCTTTAACCACCTGAATCAGCAGGATTTGCCGAACCTTGATGACCTCCTGAATTTTATACCGGCGCGGGCGCGGCTTGCGGCGCGGGCGGATGTCTTCGGCTTCGTCCTCCTGCGCGACCGATTCAATAGAATCGTCCTTGCTGGAGGCATTTTTTGCCACGTTTTCCGTGTCATCCTCTTCAGACGGCGCTTCAGTGTCAGCGTTTTCGTCAGCTAACGGCGCGTCAGCCGGGACATCGTGGCCGGTGTCACCGTTTTCACCCGGTGCCGGTTCGGTCGTGCCTGCAGTGTCAAACCCAATGATCGGATCATTGTTATTTTCATCGTCCGGCACATCAACCACGTCCATACCGGACGCGCTTTCTGCGCTGACGTCCTGGCTGACAGTCGCGTCTTTGGCGGCTTTTTCGGCCACCGGTTTGCGCGAGCGGCGACGGCCGCGGGATTTTGGTTTTTCCTGCGCGTCGTCTTCGGCCTGCTGTTTGGCGTACGCGGCTTCTTCAGCCAGCAAGGCTTCACGGTCAGCAACCGGGATTTGATAATAATCGGGATGGACCTCGGAAAAGGCCAGAAAGCCGTGGCGGTTGCCGCCATAGTCAACGAAGGCCGCCTGCAGGCTGGGTTCAACCCGGGTGACTTTGGCTAGATATATATTTCCGGCAAGCTGGCGTTTGTTTTCAGATTCAAAGTCAAATTCCTCAACCTTGTTTCCGTCCACCACCACAACGCGGGTTTCTTCCGCGTGGGTGGCATCGATAAGCATCTTTTTTGGCATTTTGTCTCTTGCAACGGCAATGGGCCGGGCCGGGCATAGGGCGGTCCGTTCGCAAGGCGTTGTTTCATATTGGCAATTTTGGACGCAGACACGTCAGCAGGGGCGGCTATGGCCACCGGTAAACCTGCAATTCTGTTTCCTGCGCGTTTCATCGCGGTTTTTCTCCGACACCAATTTTTTGGTGCCTGTCTCTCAAGCCGATACTGTTTTCAATCCGGCTGTTACCTGGCCAACGCGGCCTGCTGATCTGCCAGCGGCATTCTTTGGCACGTGCCTGATGCGTAGCGGGTCAACGAATCTGTTTTCAGGGTGTCGGCGTGGTACACCTGACAGCCCTGTGCGGGATCATAGCGGCATTGTCCTGTGAATGACAATGGTGTTTTTCCCTCGCATTCGGTATATAGTGGGCCAAAACTACGATTAAACACGCAGGCAGGTCTTTTGGTTCAAAAAATTGCACTGATTTTGGTCGTTTGCGGTTTTGTGCTGTCTTTTGACATTGCAAAAGCCCAGCAATTACAGGCCCTTGCCCAGGTCGACGCGGCGCGGTCCGAAATAACCGGGCGACCGTCAGGGGATGTGGATATTCGTCTGCATCTGTCAGTCGGCGTGCCTTACCGCGCATTCACGCTGGATCAACCGCCACGGCTGGTGCTGGATTTTCAACAGGTGGATTTCAGCGGCGTCACGCCGGATGATCTGTTGAAAACCGAACTGATCCGCACTGCGCGTTTTGGCATTTACCGGCCCGGCTGGTCACGCCTGGTCTTGCAGTTGTTCCGGCCCATGTCGGTTCATGCGGCGGAACAGGAAATCAACAACGATACCGGTGCTGCGGTGATCAAAATGCGCCTGTCACCGCAGGACCCTGTGATCTTTGCCGCCAACGTCGGGGCGCCGGCCAGCGATCTTTGGGCTTTGCCGCCGGATGTTGCGGTGTCAAACCCAAAGCGCCGCCAAACCGGTGATCGCAAAATAATAGTAGCGATTGATCCGGGGCACGGCGGCATCGATCCTGGTGCGCAATACGGTGGAAATAACGAGGCCGATCTCATGCTGCTGCTGGCAAGGGAACTGAAAGAAGTTCTTTTACTGTCAGGCAGATACGATGTTTTCCTAACCCGCGAGGAAGACTATTTTTTGTCCCTTGAGGCACGCGTAAGTGCGGCCCGCGCGACGGGTGCTGACGTGTTCATGTCCTTGCACGCAGACGCGCTGGCGCGGGGCAAAGCCTCTGGCACGACGGTTTACACATTGTCCGACGTTGCCTCTGACGACGCAGCAGATTTTTTGGCGGCCAGCCACGAGCGCAGCGATTTGCTGGCCGGTGTTGATCTTGCCGCACAGGATGATGTTGTGGCATCAGTGCTGATGGATTTGGCCCGTCTTGAAACCGCACCGAGGGGCGAAAAACTGGCGGCCGAACTGGTGCGCGGCATCGCCAAGTCTGTGGGACGCATTCGTTCGCGACCGCATCTGCAGGCGGCGTTTTCAGTTTTGAAGGCGCCCGACATCCCGTCGGTTCTGATCGAGTTTGGTTTTATGTCTAACCCTCTGGACCTGTCCAATCTGTCCTCAGCGAATTGGCGGAAAAAAGCCATCAACGGGATTCTGGCGGCCCTGGACGTCTGGGCCATTCAGGATGCCGCAGAAGCAAGATTGTTAAGACAATAATCAACTTACACGCCTACCGTCGCCAAAGGTGCGGAAATTCAAGCAGAAATCGGCCAAAACACGTTCGGGTGTTTTGACCTTCCCAATTAGGGCGGGTATAGTCCGGCGTGCAAATTAATGCGGAGACATAACAGCGTGCTGCGCTTTATCCTGTCCTTTTTCGGTTTCTTTTTCAGCTGGATGACCACCGGCATGGTGATGGTGGCGCTGGGTATTGGTGCGATTTTCTGGATGTACGGGCGGGATTTGCCAAACCACGAACAATTGGCCCAATACGAGCCTTCCACTTTGTCCACGATCTATTCGGGCGAGGGCCGCGTGATGGATGAATTCGCCAACGAGCGGCGGATTTTCACACCGATTGACGAAATCCCTGATGTGGTGAAATACGCATTCGTTTCCGCCGAGGACAAGAATTTTTATAACCACAAAGGCTATGATCCGCTTGGCATGGTCAAAGCGGCGATTGATGCGGCGGCAGGCAAACGCCTGCGCGGGGCATCCACGATCACCCAGCAGGTGATGAAGAACTTTTTGCTGGATGGGGACCGCTCTGCTGAACGTAAAATCAAAGAGCTGATCCTTGCTTCGCGGCTGGAAGGCACGCTGGTGAAGGACAAAATCCTGGAATTGTACCTGAACGAGATTTTTCTGGGGCAGAATTCCTTTGGGGTAACTGCAGCGGCGCAGACTTATTTCAACAAAACGTTGGAAGAGCTGTTACCACAGGAAGCTGCTTATTTGGCGGCTCTGCCAAAAGCGCCGTCAAACTACCACCCCGTGCGTGAAGTGGAGCGGGCAGTCGAGCGGCGCAATTTCGTTTTGAAAGAAATGGCCGAAAACGGTTATCTGGACCCCGCTATTGCTGAATCCGCTCAGGCGACAGAACTGCTGACCGTATTCAGCGGCGATTTTGAAGGTTATAAAAACACCCTGCCGCCGCGTGATTATTTTACCGATGAAATCCGGCGGCAATTGTCCACCACTTTTGGTGAAGACGAATTTTTTGGTGGCGGTTTATCCATTCGCGCGACGATGGATCCGGTGCTGCAAAAAGAGGCGGCGCTGGCGCTGCGGACAGGGCTGGAAGCTTATGACCGGCGGCAGGAAGTATATCACGGTGCGTTTGCCTTTTTGACAGAGGATCAGCTGGCGGACGAGGCAAGCTGGCGCGCCGCACTGGCAAGCATCGACGCACCGCGCGATATTGCCGATTGGCACTTGGCGGTGGTTCTGGATCTGTCAGACGCGGCAGCGCGGATTGGGGTTGAAGGCGAGCCGGAGCTTGACGGCGGACACGGCATTCCCATTGAAGACATGGATTGGGCCAGACCGCTGGATGCCGACAACAAGCCCGGGCGAAAAGCCAAAACGCCCGGCGATCTTTTGGCAATCGGCGACGTGATCTATGTCAAAAAGATTTTTGGTCCGATTGAGGGGCAAACAAAGAAAAAAGACGAAGATCAGGAACAGGAATTCAAATATTGGTCGTTGCGGCAAATTCCATCGGTTCAGGGCGGGTTCATGGCTATGGACGTGGCCACCGGGCGGGTGCTGGCCATGCAGGGCGGGTTTTCCTATCAGCATTCGGTTTTTAACCGCACCACGCAGGCCACACGACAGCCGGGATCATCGTTTAAGCCGTTTGTCTATGCAGCGGCTTTGGATGTGGGCTACACACCAGCCACAATCGTGATTGACGCGCCGATTGAAGTGCGCACGCCGCAAGGCATGTGGCGGCCACGCAATTCGTCCAACAAATTTTACGGGCCCTCGCCCCTGCGCATCGGGATTGAACGCTCACGCAACCTGATGACCATCCGTCTGGCCCAGGCGGTTGGCATGGATACGATTGCCTCTTATGCCGAACGATTTGGGGTATATTCGGACATGGGCGAGCATCTGGCCAACTCGCTGGGCTCGCAGGAAACCACCTTGTTCAGGATGGTCGCGGCCTACGCCATGTTCGCAAATGGTGGCGAGCGGGTGATACCGACGCTGGTTGACCGGGTGCAGGACCGCTGGGGCCGCACGGTTTACCGTCACGACCGGCGCAGGTGCGAGGATTGCCAGATCGCGTCACTTGGTGAAGGATTGGCACCGCTGATCACGTCAAACCGCGAGCGCGTGATGGACCCCGTGACCGCCTATCAGCTGACATCGATGATGCGCGGCGTGGTGCAACGCGGCACCGCGGCCGGGCACGTGCGTCTTGAGGCTCCGGTAGCGGGAAAGACCGGCACCACCAATCAGGCCAAAGACGTATGGTTCGTGGGATTTACCCCAAACATTGTGGCCGGATGTTACATGGGGATGGACCTGCCTGCACCGCTGGGACGCGGCGCTTACGGGGCCAGCATGTGCGGGCCGGTGTTTACCCAATTTATGAAAAAAGCTATCAGTCTTTACGGTTACAGCCAGTTCAAAGTGCCCGACAACAGCGTTTTCGTGAAGATCGACCGGTATTCGGGCGAGCGTGTTGCCGACGGAGCCGGCGGTGAAAGCGTGGTTTCAGAACTGTTTCGCGAAGGCGAAGAACCGTTGTTTGGCGCGCTCAGCGTTGTGGACGGCGGGTTTGCCATGGGCTCAAACCTGCCGATATTTGAGCGCGGCCAAAGCGATTTGCCCCAGGACACCGGCCAGGATGTGGTCACCCAACTGGGCGTGAAAAAGAAAATCCCCAAGCGGGCGACCTTTGGGTCGCTGTCCAGCGGCGGGCTGTATTAACGCCCATCCAGAAACGGTTTACCGCTGCTTCCACGAAAATCCGCTGGCATAATTATCGGCGTCCAGCGCTGCCTGATTGGCATATACCAACCCGTTCAGATCAGCAATGCCATTGCTGTCTTCGGGTTCAACCAGATAAATATATTCCGATTTTTTGCAACTTGTCATGCTGCGGTCGCTGCACTGAAAATACTCCAGTTGGGTCGTGCTGACCCGCGCATAGGCGCCGGAATAGGCTTCACAGAATATTCCGCCACCGGCGGCCCAGTAATCGGTGCCCAGCCCGGTTGTGCGCCAGACATAAAACGTGGCATTTGCCGGTGGCGCGTCTGAACAAACGCCGATATCGGGTGCCGCGGTTAGGCTTTCGCCCGACAGCAGCGCATCTCGGTTTTGCATGGCCCGCAGGAAATCACTGCGGGCCAGTTCAAGGGCGTTGTCCAACCCCACCAACGCGGTTCTACGATTTTCCCGCGAAAATTCCATTATCGCGGCCATAGCGCGCGCTTCGGCCAATGAAGCAACTTCGCCGTCCTTTAACAGGGAAATGCCGACGCGTTTCATGAATGGCAATTGCGAAATCGCGACCGCATCCAGATCAAGGGTCTGGGCAATAAAAATGGCGTTCTTCAAGCCTTCCCGAATGGTTTTACCCGATATAATCCGGTACACACCCAATTCATCGCGCAGCCAGATCGGGTCTTTGACCGATTGTTCATGCGCTATCAATTCCGCGCGTTGCTCCAGCAGATTGTTTTCAGCCAGCGAAAACAACTGCATTTCATCCGCAAAGTCATTCACTGTTTGTGCGCTAAGCGGTGACATTGTCATGAAAAACGCGGCTATGAGCCCAAAAGTTGAATTGCGCATAATCTTCTCCTGCCAAATTTCGGCATACGATAACACAGCTGGAAGAACCCGCCAATGTTATGCCATTGTCAAAATGCCTGGTTTTGTCCGTTGGCGGACCGGACCAAAGCAACCGCCTTTACGTCAAACCCTGTCAGCATTAAGACCACATGACAACATTTGGTTTAAGGCAGTACAAGACCATGCGCGGTGAAATCACAAATCTGGTTGCCGAGATTGAAAAATCTCTGGACCTGTTAAAACAGCGCATGGGCTGGGAAACCGCCGAACATCGGCTGGAAGAATTCAACGCCATGTCTGAAGCGCCCGATCTTTGGGACAACCCGGCCAAAGCGCAAAAACTGATGCGGGAGCGGCAGGCGTTGGTGGACGCAATAGACGGGTATTCGTCACTGGCGCAGGAACTCTCGGACAACGTGGAGCTGATCGAGCTGGGCGAGGCTGAGGAAGACACCGAGGTGGTGCAAGAGGCCGAAGTTGCCATCAGGAAACTACATAAGATCGCAGCCAAAAAAGAGATCGAAGCGCTGCTAAGCGGCGAGGCTGACAGCAACGACAGTTTTATCGAGATAAACGCCGGTGCCGGTGGGACAGAAAGCTGCGACTGGGCCGCCATTCTGGCGCGGATGTACGTGCGTTGGGCCGAGGCACATGGCTACAAGGTTGAACTGATCGCCGAAAACGCCGGGGAGGAGGCCGGAATCAAATCTGTGACCTATCAGATCAAGGGGCTGAACGCCTATGGTTGGCTGAAAAGCGAAAGCGGCGTGCACCGGTTGGTGCGGATTTCACCTTTTGACAGCAACGCCCGGCGGCATACCTCGTTTTCCAGCGTGTGGGTTTATCCGGTGGTGGATGATAATATCGAGATTGACATCAACCCGGCGGACCTGCGGGTGGACACCTACCGGTCCAGCGGCGCGGGTGGGCAACACGTCAACACCACGGATTCAGCGGTTCGCATGACCCATCTTCCCACCGGCATTGTGGTGACCAGTTCGCAGAAATCCCAGCACCAGAACCGTGCCAACTGTATGGCCGCGTTGAAATCGCGGTTGTTTGAGCTGGAGATGCGCAAGCGCACGCAATCCATTCAGGACGCGCACGACAGCAAGGGCGATGCGGGCTGGGGCAACCAGATACGGTCTTATGTGCTGCAGCCCTACCAGATGGTGAAAGACCTGCGCACCAATTTTGAAACCTCAGACACATCCGGCGTGCTGGACGGTGATCTTGATCCGTTTATGGCGGCGGTGCTGGCACAGGATGTTGCCGGTAAGTCCCGCGCCGAAGCACAGGCGGACGCCCCATAAAAAAGCCGCCTGTACCGGCGGCAATTTTCTGTTTTTCAAGCCGGAATTCAGCCCTGTACCTTGGCCGCCGGAGGGGGCGGTGCGGCCGTGGCCGCCGCAGGCTTGGCAGCCGGAGCCTTTGCAGTGGCTGTATTCAGCGGGTCATCCTGACGCTGAACCGATCCTTCAAAATGCGCACCGCTTTCAATCGCGATGGTTTTGTGAATGATGTCACCTTCAACCCGTGCCGTGGACGTCAGGCGAACCTTCAGCCCACGAACACGCCCAACAATACGTCCATTGATCACCACATCATCCGCAACGATTTCGCCTTTTACGGTGGCCCCTTCGCCAACCGTCAGCAGATGGGCACGGATGTCTCCTTCAACCATGCCCTCAATCTGAATGTCGCCGGTGGTTTTCAGATTGCCTTTGACAATCAAGTCAGACGACAGGCTGGAGGCCTGGGGTTTGGGTTTTGGGGCTGCCGACTGTCCGGCAGCGGCGGGCGCGGGTGCCACGTTACCGGTTGCCGCCGGCATTTTAACGTCGCTGCCTGCCGGTTTTGGCGCCGGGTCATTGATCTTGCTTTTAGAAAACATCTCTTGCTGCCTTAATATATGTCATGGGGTTGACCGATTTTCCACCGATCCGGACTTCGTAGTGTACGTGAGAGCCGGTACTGCGGCCAGAACTTCCCATATCACCTATTAAGTCCCCGCGCGAGACCCTTTGTCCGGCTTTTACGCGGAATTTCGCCAAATGGGCATAGCGGGTTTCAAATCCCATCGCGTGGGTGATCTTGACCACGCGGCCATAGCCACCGGACCAGCTGGCGTAGGAAACCACACCGTCAGCCGTTGCATAGACCGGCGTG
>CAYZQS010000014.1:23406-35025 GCA_964480735.1 uncultured Rhodobacterales bacterium | reverse complement strand
ACTGTAACGGCTTCTTCCAGTCGCGAGAATATTCGCTCGTTACGCTCTTCCGTCAGGCTGGCCTGATGTTGCAGTGCGTCAACTTTATGGGCCATGTCCCGGGACGACACGATCATCGTGTCCCGTTCGTTGATGGTCTTGGCAAACGCCGAATTCAGGAAATCAAGCGTGCGCTCCAGATCTGTGGTATTGCCCGCATCGGTGTTCAGATTGCCGGTCACCATCTGCAATTCGGTCAGCAGCAGGTCCGACTGGCTTTGCGCCCGATCGCGTTCTTTCATGGTGGTGCGCAGGGTGCGCTGGATAACCTCGATCCCGGTTTCCAGTTCTTTCCTTCGGTCTTCGGATTTCAGCAGCGCGGATTGCTGATCTGAAATCTGCTCCAGCGCCACATAAAACCGATCCTGGGCTTTCTTGGCTTCAAGCGCGCGTTTGTCCCGCTCTTTTGACAGGGCGTTCAGCCGTTGCTCGTAATCCACCTGATTGGCGCTGGCCTGCGAACTGTCGGTCGATGCGCTGACAAATTCGATAAAAAATGCTGACGAGGCGATCAAAGTCCAGGAAAACGCAACAACTGTCAGCCCGGCAAACAAAAGCTGCCGCGCAGGCGTTAAACGCAGAAACCGGGTGGAATTGTCTGATCTCAGGTATAGACGCTGTTCGGGAAACGTGCTGCTAAGCAAAGCATTGATCTTAAGTGAAAGACGCTTTCTCAACGCTCTGTACCCCTATGATGTCCCTACGGGCTTGTTGCAGGTGATTAACAGAACCCAGCAAGCCACCGGATTTTCATAATAAAATACCGCAAAGATTTCAACTGTTTTTAGTCAAATTAAATTGAGTGTTCACGGTGCAGAGACAATGAGTCGCCGTTCCGGTAACTTTAGCGAATTCAAAAAGAATAAAACCGCTGTGCAGCACGATTTCAATTTTAGCGTGAAAACACAATATCTGTTTCAAACAATCTGTAATTCCGCATCAGGAAGGATCAGCCCAAATCGCAAATTTTCGGCGGCACTTGGCCGCAACGGTCCGGGGTATGCTCAATATACTGGAATGTCGCGGTGATTGTTTGCTATTCATTTTCCAACGCGGTTCCCGCCAATCCGCGCTTTGAAGGCTCAGCGAACCCTGATGACGGATAAAGACAAGAAACCGAAAAATCTGCTGCGGCGCGTTGTCTATGGCGTTGTGTTGCTTGGGATCATTGTCGGCTTTGCCGTGGCGCTGGGCGTCTTTACGCTGGTGCGTGGGTTTCAGGCACCGGAATGGGCAAAGCAGCGGGTTCTAACGTTGGCCAACGACAGCCTTGGGCCGTCGCGGGTGGAATTTGACCGTCTGGATTTGGTGCTGCCGCCGGGCAGTCTTAACATCGACCTTACCGTCACCGGCATAAAGCTTTTGGACAAGAACGGTGAACTGCAACTGGCCCTGCCTGAGGTGCATACTCAGTTGTCACGCAACGAACTTATCCGTGGGCGAATCCGACCGGTGGCGATTTCTTTGGACAATGCCGATCTGTATCTGGAGCGCGATATCGACGGTCGGTTCAACGTTAGTTTTGGCGATGAGACTGACCAAAATACAATAGCCGGAAAAGATGACGGTGACGGGTTTCAGTCCGCACTGGACGGGTTGTTCACGCAACCGGTGTTTTCGCATCTTTTGCGCATTGAAAGTCTTGGCGCTTTGGTCGTGCTGAGCGATGCCAAAAGCCGACACGACCGTAGGTTTAGCGACGGGCGTATCGTCATCACCAGATCAAACAACCGGATCAACAGCACCGTTGGCTTTAAGATCAGTCAAAACGCCGCTTCTGATGCCAGTGTCACCCTGTCCTGGCAACAGGAAATCGGAGACAAGCAAGCAGAGCTTTCCGCACAGTTTGCCGGGCTCAGCACCGCCGATCTGGCCCAGGAATTTCCAGCGCTGGTACCCATAAAAGATATTACCACACCGATTTCCGGTTCGGTTACTGTTAATATTGGTGTGGCCGGCCAGATTGGCGATGTCAGCGGCGTGCTGGATATTGGTGCGGGGCAAATTCTGGCCGCAGCACCCGAAAAATCTGTAAGCGTTCAAAGTGCAAAGGTCTACGTCAGCTACGACAGCACGCAAAAAAGATTGAATTTTGACCAGATTTCCGTTGAATCCGATCTGGTCAGCGGTTTTGCCAGCGGAAAGGTATTTCTGTCCGTCGGTGCCGGGCGGACGTTTGGCGCGGTCATAGGCCAGGTTAAACTGAATGACGTGATCCTTGATCCAAAAGACGCTTACGGCGAGCCGCTAATATTTGAGTCCGGCGCATTGGACATGCGGGTGCTGGTGAACCCGTTGCGCCTTGATATCGGCCAACTTGTGCTCTCTCACGAAGACAGCAAGCTGGTGCTTAGCGGCTCGATGGCGTCGGGACCTGACGGCTGGACCAACGCGATTGACCTGCGGCTGGCAAAAATTTCCACGGGAACGCTCGCTGACATATGGCCGCGGACCCTCAAGCCAAAAACCAGAAACTGGTATGTCACCAATATTCATCAGGGGCAGATTTCCAATGTGGTGGGGGCTTTGCGGATGCAACCGGGCCAAAAGCCGAAGGTCAATATCGGGTTTGATCTGTCAGGCGTAACGGCACGCTATATCAAAGCGTTGCCGGTGATTGAGGGCGGACGCGGATACGGCGTTCTGACAAATCAGGATTTGCGATTGGTGCTGGATGCGGGCACCGTAGCGGTTCCCGGTGCCGGCCGTATCGATCTTGCCGGATCATCGGTTTATGTACCTGACATCACAGTAAAAGACGCGCCCGCCGAAGTTACGCTGGTCACCGAAAGTTCGATCCGCAGCGCGGTTGGGCTGTTGGACATGCCGCCGTTTGAATTTATGACCAAGGGCGGCATTCCCTTGGATATTGCGCAGGGTACGGCCTCTGGCAAGGGGCTGGTAAGGCTGCCGTTGGCAGACAAGGTTACCGTGGATCAGGTGGATTTCGTGATCAACGGAGTGCTGAGTGACGTCAGCAGTGACAGGCTGATGAAGAAAAAATCCCTGCGCGCCGGGCAATTGAAGCTGTTTGCCGACACCAGGGGCATGGCGATATCCGGCAGTGCGTTGTTGGGGAAAACCCCGGTCAGCGGAACATGGAGCCAGAAATTTGGACCGGCGCATAAGGGTGTCAGCCGGGTTGACGGAACCATCGAGTTGTCACAGCGGTTTTTGGACGAGTTTTCAATATCGCTGCCAAAGGATGCGCTGACCGGCGTGGGCATAGCTGATATGGAAATCGAACTGACCGCAGGCAAACCGCCGGAATTTCGACTGGTGTCAGACCTGAACCAGACCGCGATGCGGCTGGATGCGCTGGGGTGGCGAAAATCAAAAAAAACCCGCGGGCGGCTTGAAATTCTGGGGCGTATAAGCACGCCGGTGGCAATCAGCCGTCTGGAATTGTCCGCGGCCGGGCTGAAAGCGGTTGGCGGTGTTGCGTTGCAGAAAAACGGCGGGTTGAAACTTGCCCGCTTTCGCTCTGTCAAACTGGACGGGTGGCTTGACATACCGGTGGACATCCGCCCGGCGGCCAACAACGGTTTGCAAATATCAGTTGGCAGCGGCAGCGTGGATTTTCGCAAAAGTACCTTTGGCACCTCTGGCAATTCAAACTCTTCCAATCAGGTTAACATCGCCTTGGACAAGCTGATCCTCAGCAGTGGCATCACGCTGACAGAGCTTTCAGGTGATCTGGCAACCGGCGGGGGACTCAGCGGATCGTTTTCTGCCAAAGTGAACGGCGGCGCGCACATCGTTGGAACGATGGCACCCCAGCAAAACGGCGTGGCGGTTCGCTTTAGCTCAGACAACGCCGGTGCGGTGATGCGGTCTGCCGGGATTTTCGAAACCGCATCCGGTGGGCGGCTGGACATGGTGATGCTGCCAACACAGGAAAAAGGTGCGTATGACGGCACGCTGAAAATAACCAAAACCCGGGTCAAGAACGCGCCGGCGCTGGCGGCATTGCTGTCGGCCATCAGCGTGATCGGGCTGGTCGAACAACTGGCCGTGGAAGGCATCCCCTTTCAGGAAATAGACGCAAAATTCCGCATGTCACCGCAAGCCATAGATCTGCATTCCGCCAGCGCGGTTGGCGCATCGATGGGCATAACTATGGCCGGATTGTACGATTTTGAGCGTTCCAGAATGGACATGCTGGGGGTGATCACACCAATTTACGCTTTGAATGGATTGCTGGAGCAAAGCAAGATTTTTGGCGGCATGTTCGGGGCCAAAAAAGGTGAGGGGCTGTTCAGTTTTAATTACACTTTGAAAGGATCTGTTGACGATCCAAAAGTTGGTGTAAACCCGCTGTCCATTCTGACGCCGGGGCTGTTTCGCGAGATTTTCAAGCAGCCGATCCCAAATTCCGGCCAATGAAGCTTTCAGACTTTGATTTCGCTCTGCCTGACGAGTTGATCGCTCTGCGCCCAAGTGTACCGCGCAGTGCCGCGCGCCTGCTGGTGGCGCTTGGCGGTAAAATATTGGATCGGCAGGTGACCGATCTTGTGGAATTCCTGCGCCCCGGGGATCGATTGGTTTTAAACAATACCAAAGTGGTGCCGGCACGCCTGCAGGGCGTTCGCACCCGCAAAGGCGCACAGGGCGAGGGTCAGGCAAACATAGAAGTCTCGCTTTTGGCGCCTGCGCAAAACGGCGGATGGATGGCGCTGGCCAGACCGCTTAAGCGGCTGAAGCGGGGCGAAAAAATTGTGTTTTCCGATGCTTTGAACGGCCGGGTGGCGGACATTGTTGATGGGCAGGTGCGACTGACCTTTAATATCAGCGGCCCTGAATTTGACCGGGCGCTGCGGGCCGCGGGAAAGATGCCGCTGCCGCCTTACATCGCCAAACGGCGCGAAATTGATGCGCAGGACGATCACGACTACCAAACCGTCTTTGCGGATGTGTCCGGGGCGGTTGCCGCCCCCACTGCGTCTTTGCATTTTGACGCCGCACTGCTTGAACGGCTTGCGAAAAAGGGGGTTGAACGCAGCTTTGTTACGCTTCACGTGGGGGCGGGGACGTTCTTGCCGGTGAAAGTCAGCGACATCAGCGGTCATAAAATGCACAGCGAATGGGGCGAGATTTCAAAACAAGCCGCCGCGGAAATAACCCGCACGTTCCAGCAGGGCGGCAGGGTAATTCCGGTGGGCACAACCGCCCTGCGACTGATTGAATCCGCAGCCACAAGCCCCGGCGTTGTTGCACCCTGGCGGGGCGAAACAGATATTTTCATCAAACCCGGATATAAGTTTTCCGTGGCCTCCGGTCTGATGACAAATTTCCACCTGCCCAAGTCCACGCTGATGATGCTGGTGGCTGCATTAATGGGGCACGACCGGATCAAAGAAATCTATGCGCACGCGATTTTGGCGCGGTATCGGTTCTATTCTTATGGCGACAGCTCGCTGTTGTTGCCGGAAAATGAAAACGACCTGTCCGCGTCGCAATAGTGGCAGAACGCGCGGATAATCGCGCCTAAGCGGGATTTTGATACGCCCGTTTTTTGGAAGCAAGATGCTGTTTGTGGTGCGAAATTCCTGGGCCCTCTTGCTGGGCATGCTGCTGTTGATGCTGGGAAACGGCCTGCAGGGTACGCTTTTGGGTGTGCGCGGCTCGTTGGAAGGGTTTTCAACCACCTCGATGTCAGTGGTGATGTCGGCCTATTTTGTTGGATTTTTGGGCGGCTCGCGGATCGCACCAGAGCTGATCCGCAGGGTTGGACACGTCAGGGTTTTTGCCGCCCTTGCATCTTTGATTTCTGCCGCGTTGATCCTGTATGCCGCCATTCCTGATCCGGTGGTGTGGACATTGCTGCGCGTTCTGATCGGGTTTTGCTTTTCCGGTGTTTACGTGGTTGCCGAAAGCTGGCTGAACGACGCGGCGACCAACGAAACCCGCGGGCAAACCATGTCTGTCTATCTGATCGTGCAGATGGTTGGCATCGTATCTGCGCAATTGCTGTTGAACATGGCGGACCCCGCCGGATTTTTATTGTTCGTCATTTCTTCCGTTCTGGTTTCGGTGGCCTTTGCGCCCATCCTGCTTTCGGTCAGCCCCGCGCCGGTGTTTCAGGCCACAAAACCCATGACCCTGCGCCGCCTGTTCCATGTGTCACCTTTGGCCTGCGTTGGAACTTTCCTGTTGGGTGGAGTATTTTCGGCACTGTTTGGCATGTCGGCGGTTTACGGCGCGTCAATCGGGTTGAACGTACGCGACATATCGCTGTTTGTGGCGATGATTTACATCGGTGGAATGCTGCTGCAATACCCGATCGGCTGGTTTTCCGACCGAATGGATCGTCGACGGCTGATTGCCGGGCTAACCACCTTTGGGGCCGCCGTTATGGCGGTTGGTGCGGCAACAGCCGGGCCGTTTTACGGGCTGCTGATCCTTGCCTTTATCGTTGGCGGCGTATCTAACCCTTTGTATTCATTGTATATCGCCTATACCAACGATTTTCTGGAGCACGAAGACATGGCAGCCGCTTCCGGTGGGTTGATCTTTGTCAGCGGGATCGGTGCCATTACCGGCCCGATCATTCTGGGCTGGATGATGGATCGGTTTGGCCCCAACAGTTTCTTTGGTTTTTTATGCGCATTGTTGGCATTAATGGCCGCTTACGCTTTGTATCGTATGACCCAGCGACAAGCCACGCCGGTTGGCGACACGGCTCCTTATGCGCCGGTTTCTCCGACCTCTTCACCGGTTGCGGTTGAAGTCGCACAGGAAATCGCCATCGAAAAGGCGCTGGATGAAGAAAGCAACAGTGACGCGACAAAAGATACCACCTCAGATTAAATTCTTGAAAACCAACGAATCACACTGTTTGGTCGAATTCGGGACTGGTGAGATCGACAGAGAGCGAACAGTGGCGAACCCGAAAGAGATATTGGACTTCTGGCTTGACGAGGTTGGGACAGAGGGCTGGTACATGAGTACCAAGGAACTGGACGCAACCATTTCTGATCGTTTTGGTGCCGCATGGGCACGGGCTGCCACCGGAGAATATTCTGATTGGGTCTGTTGCCCGGACAAATCACTGGCGCTGATCATTTTACTGGATCAGTTTCCGCGCAACATGTTTCGCAATGACGGGCGGGCGTTCAGTTCTGACCGCAAGGCGCTGTGTTACGCGAAAACCGCCATCGACAAGGGATTTGATATGCGGGTGCCGGAGCCGCAGCGGCAGTTTTATTATATGCCGCTGATGCACTCTGAAAGTCTGACCGATCAGGAACGCTGTGTGCGTTTGTTCAAGAAACGGATGCCCGAGGGCGGCGAAACCTCTTTGTTGCACGCCAAGGCCCATCGGGACGTTATCCGCAGGTTTGGCCGGTTTCCCTATCGGAACGATGCGCTGGCGCGTCAAACAACCTCTGTCGAAGTTGCCTATTTGGACGCGGGCGGATATTCGGAATCCGTGCGGCAAATGCAGGCCTAATCTTGAACAGCGGCTTCACGGTCGATTGATTGCAAACAGTGAAAAAAGCGAATTTGAATTCGCCTAAAAAAGGCTTTTCCAAAATCCTTTGTGTGGCGGACATTGGCACCGGTGCTTGCTTTACTCAATTTAAAAGAAACTCATTGCGATTGCCGGCGCATTTCTCGACCTTGACGGTTGTTTAAACCAAACGCCTATGCAAAGGCTAGAGTATGACCGGGGAGGAATTTTAGTTTAGCACTAAACTAAAGAGTTGACGGAGACAGAGATGGCTGACGAAACCTTTGATATGATCGTGATTGGTGCCGGGCCGGGTGGCTATGTGGCGGCGATCAGGGCGGCCCAACTGGGATTGAAAGTCGCCATTGTGGAACGCGATCACATGGGCGGCATTTGTCTGAACTGGGGCTGTATTCCAACCAAGGCTTTGCTTCGATCTGCGGAGGTTTATCACCTGATGCAGCGGGCCGCCGAGTTTGGCCTGACTGCGGGTAAAACCGGTTTTGACCTGGCAGCGGTGGTGAAACGCTCGCGCAAAGTGGCGGCGCAGCTGAACAGCGGCATTGGTCATCTGATGAAAAAGAATAAAGTGACGGTGTTTATGGGTGCAGCGTCGCTGACCGGTGAAGGTCAGGTTACGGTTAAGACGGTCAAGGGCGCCGAAGTTTTGCAAGCCGCCCATGTTGTCATTGCCACCGGTGCGCGGGCCCGGGAATTGCCGGGACTGGAAGCTGACGGCGATCTGGTCTGGACTTATAAACATGCGTTGGACCCAACGCGCATGCCCAAAGATTTGCTGGTCATCGGGTCTGGCGCAATCGGCATCGAATTTGCCAGTTTCTACAATACGTTAGGCGCCAATACCACGGTGGTGGAGGTGATGGATCGCATCTTGCCGGTAGAGGACGCCGAAATCGCGGCCTTTGCCAAAAAGCAGTTTGTGAAACAGGGCATGACTGTTCTGCAAGGGGCCAGCGTCAAACAACTGGACCGCGGAAAAGGCAGCGTGACAGCCCATATCGAACTGGGTGACAAGACGGTGACGCAACAGTTTGACACGGTGATTTCAGCAGTCGGGATTGTTGGAAATGTCGAGGATCTGGGGCTGGAGGCTTTGGGTGTTAAGACCGACCGCAGCCACATCGTGACCGATGAATATTACCGCACCAGCGTCAAAGGCATCTACGCGATTGGCGATATTGCCGGGGCGCCCTGGCTGGCCCATAAAGCCAGCCACGAGGGTGTGGGCGTGGCCGAATTGATCGCCGATGGCAATCCGCACCCCGTGAAACCGGAAAGCATCGCCGGATGCACCTACTGTCAGCCACAGATCGCCTCTGTCGGATATACCGAGGCCAAAGCCAAAGACCTGGGTTATGACATCCAAGTCGGCAGGTTTCCCTTTGCGGGCAACGGCAAAGCCATTGCGCTGGGCGAAGCAGAGGGCATGATCAAAACCATATTTGACGCCAAAACCGGAGAGCTGCTGGGGGCGCATATGGTGGGGGCAGAGGTGACCGAGCTGATACAGGGCTATGTTGTGGGACGGGCGCTTGAAACCACCGAGGCTGATCTGATGAACACGGTGTTCCCGCATCCCACCTTGTCAGAAATGATGCACGAGTCTGTCTTGGACGCCTATGGGAGGGCGATACATTTCTGAGGCATGGGTGTTTTGGCGTCTGGCATTGATGTCCTGATTATGAATAAGAGTGAAGGGCTCCAGGTGCCGGGTGCGCGCCGCGCGGGAGTTTTTTTGGAACAATGAAAGCGGAGTGCCTGTGTTCAGCCGTTCAGCGCAGTGACAATTTTAGTAAAATCTTCGGCTTTCAGGGAAGCGCCACCCACAAGGCCGCCGTCGACGTTTTTGATCGCTGAAATATCGACCACGTTGCCGGGGTTCATGGAGCCACCGTAAAGAATGCGCACACCGTTGCCGGTTGCGTCACCAAAGCGGGTGACCAACAGGTTGCGGATGAAATCATGCACCTCTTTGATGTCCTCAAGGGTTGGTGTGCGCCCCGTGCCGATGGCCCAAATCGGTTCGTAAGCGACCACCAGCGTTTCAGCGGTTGCGCCATCGGGAATGGACGCTGCAAGTTGCGCCCCTATGTGATCCAACGTCGCGCCGCTGTCTCGCTGGGCCTCGCTTTCACCGCAACACACGATGGCCTTAAGATCAGCCGTCCATGCCGCCTGCGCTTTGGCGGCGATCAGATCATTGGATTCGCCGTGATCATCGCGGCGTTCTGAATGGCCGACAATCACGTAAGCAGCACCGGCGTCTTTCAGCATCACAGCAGAAATATCGCCCGTATGCGCGCCTTTTTCATTCTGGTGACAATCCTGCCCGCCAACGGCAACGCTGGTGCCTACGCTGACTTTGGCCAACGGCGCCAGCAGGGTTGCAGGTGGGCAGATCAGCACGTCGCAATTTGGGTTTGGCTGCAGGGCCGCCAGTTTCACAATCTCATCAGCGGCACCACGTAGGCCGTTCATTTTCCAGTTTCCGGCGGCCAAATTGCGACGCATGTTATTCTCCAGATTTTTAAGTCAGCGCATCAAGCGCTTTTTGGGCCCAGTCACAGGCCTGTTCAGGGTCATCAAGAGCGGGTTCCGGCAGGCTCCAATATCCCATTGAACCGGTTGATCCGTCCTTTTTCGTGAACGCGAAAATTTGTGCGCCCTCGCTTTCCAGCAATTTGGCAATTTGTCCCGCAGCTTTCAAAAATATCTGTCCGTCGCTGTCAACGATAGAAAATATCTGATTGCCGGAATAAAGCGACAATCCACCCATCATCTTGCGGGTTTTCAGGTTTGGAACGCCTAAAAACAATTCTGTTGCGAAATCAATGTCCGATTGGGTGATGCCCATCAGCAGGCGGTTTTGGCGGTTGCCGCCACTTACATGCCTTCAAATTTGATCGATTCACCGCAGCCGCAGGCTTCGGTTACGTTGGGGTTCTTGAATTTGAAACCGGCCTCAAGCAGCGAGACTTCATAGTCGATTTCTGTTCCAAACAGGAACATCTGCGCCATCGGCGCGATCATCACCCTTGCGCTGCCGACCTCGACCACCTCGTCATTGGGATCAACCTGATCCACATAGTCCATCGTATATTCCATGCCAGCACAGCCGCCTTTTTTGACGCCGATGCGCAGGCCTTTTTTGCCGCCGTCATGCATCAACGCGGCGATCTGAGCCACCGCGGCATCCGTCAGGGTTAAGGGAGATTTTCCGGGGATATTGAACATTTTACATAAACCCCAGTTCAAGCCGAGCCTCGTCAGACATCATATTCATGCCCCACTGAGGTTCCCACACCAGTTCGACATTGGTGGTCTTAACGCCGGGCACCGACAATACCGCATCGGCAACCCATCCCGGCATTTCCCCGGCCACCGGACAGCCGGGTGCGGTCAGCGACATCGATATTTCAACATGGTTTTCGTCATTGATATCAATGGTATATACCAATCCCAGATCGTAGATGTTCACCGGAATCTCCGGGTCGTGCACCGACCGGCAGGCCAAAACCACATCCACGTAAAGCGGATGATCGGTGGTGGAGGGCGCGATCATCGGCGTGCCTTCCATCGGGGCCTGTGCAGTGTCCATTATCGGCGTCCTTGGGTAAATACCTGACTAAACATATAGGGATTAGGATTGCGTTCGTAAAGTGTGCAATAGTCGCAGTTTATTGCCTGTGACTTAATTAATCAGGCTGCGGTTTTTCAAGCGTTGGGACTTGAATCCTGCAAAAAATATTGTGGCCCGCGCAAGCGGTGCCAACAGCGTTTCTGCTGGATAATCAAATCGCTGTTTTGTATGCAGCGGACATGGGGCAGTCATTTTCCTTTTCAATTGCAGCAACCGACGGCAAAGCCCGCACCGGCGTGATAAAAACGCCGCGCGGGAACATCCGAACGCCGGCCTTTATGCCGGTGGGCACAGCCGCCACCGTAAAGGCGATGTTGCCGGAAAATGTGCGCGAAACCGGTGCCGAAATACTGCTGGGAAACACCTATCACCTGATGCTGCGACCGGGGGCAGAGCGTGTGGCCCGGCTGGGTGGCTTGCATAAGTTCATGAACTGGCAGCGGCCGATTTTGACTGACAGCGGCGG
>CAYZQS010000014.1:0-23306 GCA_964480735.1 uncultured Rhodobacterales bacterium | reverse complement strand
ACCGGCCCGGGCACGCGCTGTTTGGCATTCAGCAGGGTTCGGTATTTAAGGATTTGCGCGCCGAAAGTGCGGCGGCGCTGCGTGAAGTTGAATTTGACGGCTACGCCATTGGCGGGTTGGCGGTGGGCGAGGGGCAGGCGGCGATGTTTGAGGTGCTGGACTATGCGCCAGCGCAGTTGCCGAACGACAAACCGCGCTATCTGATGGGTGTGGGCAAGCCCGATGATCTGGTCGGGGCGGTCATGCGCGGCGTGGATATGTTTGACTGCGTTTTGCCGTCCCGCAGCGGACGTACCGGGCAGGTATTTACCCACAACGGCGTGATTAATATCAAGAACGGCCGGCACGTGGACGACCCGCGCCCGCTGGACGAAAACTGCGGTTGTCCGGCATGTCGGCAGTACTCTCGCGCCTATCTGCATCACGTTTTCAAAGCGCAGGAGATTATTTCCTCGATGTTGCTGACCTGGCATAATCTGCATTACTATCAGGAGCTTATGAGCGGACTGCGCGACGCTATCGCTGATGGGCGGCTGAATGAGTTTGCGGGTGCGTTTCACGAACAGCGCCTGATGGGCGATATCAAGCCACCGTGATCAGTTTTGCGGTGGGCAGGTTGTCCTCAGCCAGTCGGAGATTTCCTGCAAGGCCTGCGTGCCCTGCGGGATCACTTTGGTCAGGTTAACAAAGGCATGCACCTGTCCGGCAAAATGGCGGTGGGTAACGTTGACACCGGCATCCTGCAACTTTGCCGCAAAGTTTGCGCCATCGTCAGCCAAAGGATCAAACCCGCCGGTCACGATATAGCTGTCAGGCAATCCAGCAAAATCCTTGGCCAAAAGCGGCGAAAATTTCGGGTCCGAAAAGTCCTTCAGATCACCGGCATAAAGATCGCGGTACCACTGCATGCGGTTTTTTGGCAGCACGTAGGCATCGGTCAACTCGTCCAGTGACCGGCTGTTCAGATTTCCATCGGTCACCGGATAGATCAGCACCTGAAATCTTGGCACCGGCCCGCCGTTGCTGCGCATTTGCTGGGCCACCACGGCGGCAAAACTGCCACCGGCGCTGTCACCGCAAACGCCGATCTGCGCGGGGTTGATGTTCAGCGTGGCAGCGTTTGCAGCCACCCAACGAAAGGCGGCAATTGCATCGTCAACGCCTGCCGGAAACACATGTTCCGGTGCCAGCCGATAATCCACAGAGATGATCACGCCACCCCACCACTTGGCAAATTTCCTGCAAGTTTGATGATGACTTTCCAGATCGCCCTGCATGAACCCGCCGCCGTGGTAAAATACCATCGCCGGTCCCGGATGCCTGGAATTTGGCCGGTCACTGTACAGGCGCGCCCTGACCGGGCCATCGGCCCCATCAATCATCATGTCGTTCGTCTGTGCAATTGCCGGCCCTTTGCGGTCCAGACGGTCAACCAGTTTTTGCATCTGAACACGGCTTTCTGCGACCGTTGGCAAAACGCTGGAATCACGGATTTGACTGGCCAGACGGCCAACCGCAAAGGCTTTGGGGTCAATCACTGCACCGCGGTAAGTGTCGCGCCTTGGGTTCAGCAGATGCACCATCCAACCGGGCATGAAGACTGCGCCAAGGCTGCTTATTTTTGCCAATTTGCCCAAAAATCCCATCCCTGTTTGCTGATTTTGCAGGGTAGAACAGCGTTGAACCCGCCGCCACTAAAAAATCGGGCTTTAGACTTTGTTAAGCCCGCATTGTGATACATTGCCTCAACTCGTGAAAATATCGCCTGAAATGCTTGCCCCACGGCTTGCTGACAGGCAAAATGATTGCAACGAGTCAGCAGGGATATCTTGACAGTTTGTCGTGTCACCCCCACCTGCTAACAACAGATTAACAGAAGAAGGCGAATGGTTGCTGGCTGGGCCGGGACCGGGACTTTCTTGCTAGACCAAGGATACACCATGTCAGAGCAGGCCAATCAATCCTACCCCGTCCTTCCGTTGCGCGAAATTGTGGTTTTCCCGCATATGATCGTGCCGCTTTTTGTCGGCCGCGAAAAATCGGTTCGCGCGCTTGAAGAGGTGATGGGGGACGACAAGGAAATCCTGTTGTCATCTCAAATTGACCCCAGCGTGGACGAGCCAACCGCCGAAGGCATCTATGACGTGGGCGTTTTGGCCAATGTGCTGCAATTGCTGAAACTGCCGGATGGCACTGTAAAAGTGCTGGTTGAGGGCAAACAGCGGGTTCGGATTTCCGAATATTTGCAGAACGATGAATATTTTGAGGCCAAAGCGGATGTTCTGGAAGAAACCTATGGTGATCCGGTTTCTGTGAAAGCGCTCAGCCGTTCGGTTGCCAAGGAATTCGAGCGCTACGCCAAGCTGAACAAAAACGTCCCCGACGAAGCGCTGGGCGCGGTTGCGGAAACCGAAGGCGCGGCCAAGCTGGCCGATACGGTTGCCGGGCATTTGGGCATCGTGGTTGAAGACAAGCAAAAACTGCTGGAAACGCTGGACGTTGCCGACCGGCTGGAGCGGATTTTTGGCATGATGCAGGGCGAAATGTCGGTACTGAAAGTCGAAAAGAAAATCAAGTCGCGGGTGAAAACCCAGATGGAGCGCACCCAGCGCGAATATTATCTGAACGAGCAGATGAAGGCCATTCAGAAAGAACTGGGCGATGGCGAGCAGGGTCAGGACGAGGTTGGCGAATATGAAACCAAGATCAAAGAGACCAAGTTAAGCAAAGAAGCCAAAGAAAAGGCTGAGGGCGAGCTGAAAAAGCTGAAGTCCATGTCGCCTATGTCTGCTGAAAGCACCGTGGTGCGGAACTATCTGGATTGGGTGCTGTCGCTGCCCTGGGGCAAGAAAAGCCGTGTGAAGAAGGATTTGAACAAAGCGCAAGAGGTGCTGGACAACGATCATTACGGGCTTGAAAAAGTCAAAGAACGCATCGTTGAATATCTGGCGGTGCAACAGCGCAGCGCCAAACTGAAAGGCCCGATCCTGTGTCTGGTTGGCCCTCCGGGGGTTGGTAAAACCTCGCTGGGCAAATCGGTGGCACGGGCCACCGGGCGCGAGTTCATTCGCATTTCGCTTGGCGGCGTGCGCGATGAAAGCGAAATTCGCGGGCACCGGCGGACCTATATCGGTTCTATGCCCGGCAAAATCATCCAGTCGATGAAAAAATCAAAAACCACCAATCCGTTGATTTTGCTGGATGAAATTGACAAAATGGGTCAGGACTTTCGCGGTGATCCGGCCAGCGCCATGCTGGAAGTGCTGGATCCTGAACAAAATTCCACCTTTACCGATCACTATCTTGAGGTCGAATATGATCTGTCCAACGTTCTGTTCCTGACCACGGCCAATACATACAATATGCCCGGGCCGCTGCTGGACCGGATGGAAATAATTCCGCTGGCCGGTTACACGGAAGAGGAAAAATCCGAGATTGCCAAACAATACCTCAGCCCCAAACAGATCAAGGGGCACGGGCTGAAAAAGGGCGAGTTCGTTCTGAAAGACGAGGCCCTGCAGGAAATCATTCGCACCTATACCCGCGAAGCCGGAGTTCGTAATCTGGAGCGTGAAATTGCCAAGCTGTGCCGCAAGGCGGTAACGGAAATCGTGCGCGGCAAGCACACGCAGGTGGTGATCACCAGGGATAATCTTGAAAGCTATCTGGGTGTCAAACGCTTCAAATATGGCCTGGCCGAGGAAGAAAACGTAGTTGGTGTTGTCACCGGTCTGGCGTGGACGTCTGTTGGTGGCGATTTGCTGTCAATCGAGGCGCTGAAACTGCCGGGCAAGGGCCGGATGAAAACCACCGGCAAGCTGGGCGATGTGATGAAAGAAAGCATCGAGGCGGCGGCGTCTTTTGTGCGCTCGATTGCACCGGAAATTGGCGTGAAACCGACGGCGTTCGAAAAAACCGACATCCACGTGCACGTGCCGGAAGGCGCAACCCCAAAAGACGGGCCAAGCGCCGGTGTGGCGATGGTCACGTCCATAGTTTCGGTGCTGACAGGCATTGCGGTGAAAAAAGACATCGCCATGACCGGCGAAGTGACCCTGCGCGGCAATGTTCTGCCCATTGGCGGGCTGAAAGAAAAACTGCTGGCGGCATTGCGCGGTGGTGTCACCACAGTTTTGATCCCGCAGGACAATGAAAAAGACCTGACAGAGATCCCCGATATCGTAAAGCAAGGCTTGAAAATCATTCCGGTTTCCAACGTGAAAACGGTTCTTAAGCTTGCGCTGGTCGAAGAACCCGTCGCGATCGAATGGGACGAGGCGGCGGAAGATAGTGCCGCAGCCGCGCTGGCCAAAGAGCGCATGGAAAAAGGCACCGGTTTGGCACATTGATCCCAGAATAATAACTGCTGCCGTTCACGCGGCAGCAGAAAATATCTATCAATAACAGTTTGCTTGATCTACTATTGGCGGCACAGCGCAATATTGGAGGGCAGCCAATTGCCAGCGAAGCTTAAAGTTTTGGACCAACAGGAACCCGCATCTGATCATACCACCGTCGGCGATGTTGACGTCGCGGCGGTGAATGAGAATATCGTCCGTAAAAAAGATTTGTTCAGCCATGTGGCCACGGTGACCGGGCAAAAGAAAATGCACGTGCGGACGATTGTCGAGGCAACGCTGGAATTTCTGAACCAGTCCCTTCAAGACGAGAAAGACGTGATCGTTCCACCGCTGGGCAAGATCACCAGCAAGCGCACAAAAGTTGGTACGGAAAAGGAAAAACTTGTCTACCAGTTGAACCTGCGCACCGCTGACAAAATTGAAAGCGACGATCCAAAAGAGACCCTTGCGAAGGCCAAAGACTAGGGCTACAAGCCCCTTGTTTGGGTGATTAGCTCAGTTGGTAGAGCGCTTCGTTTACACCGAAGATGTCGGGAGTTCGAGTCTCTCATCACCCACCATTTCCCTGAGATTTGATCAGAAATGCCATGATCCGGTGATTGGGCTGTGTTGGTTTGCAACAACACCGGCGGCTTTGCGTCATGAAAATTCAAAAAATTGCTCGAACCCAAATAAATCAATGGTATCAGGGGGCAATCAAAAATAACAAAAGAGATCAAACTCTTGCCCAACCCGTATCAAAACCTGCCCGAATCCGCGTTTTGGAAATCTGCCGTGGCCGCACGCCCGCCGTTTGATATTACCGGGCTTTGGGATCCAAAATTTCGCGTGAAACGAAATCACAAGATCGCAACCGCGGGGTCGTGTTTTGCCCAGCACATCGGCAATGCCTTACAGGACCGCGGGTTCAATTGGTACGACGCAGAGACGGCACCGGTGGGGCTGACACCAGACAGCAGGGCCGCCTACAACTATGGCATTTTCAGTTTTCGCACCGGCAATATCTATACGACCACGGCGCTGCGCCAGTGGGTAGAGTGGGCCTTTGGCATCAAAAAGCCGCCCCGCGAAGTCTGGCAACAGGACGGGCGGTTTTATGACCCGTTTCGCCCCATGATCGAACCCGATGGCTTTGCCAGCGTCAAGGATGTTCTGGCCTCCAGACAGGTGACTTTGGAAGCGATAAAGCGGGCTGTTCAGGATGTTGACATTTTTGTTTTCACGATGGGCCTGACGGAGGCCTGGGTGAACAGGGCGGACGGACATGAATACGCCATGTGCCCAGGTACGGTTGCCGGGGAATTTGATGCTAAGGCGCACCAATTTGTAAATCGTGATTTTGACCGCGTGCGGGAGGATTTGAGAAAAGCAATCTCGATAATGCGCGGGCAAAACCCAAAACTGCGGGTTTTGCTGACGGTTTCGCCGGTGCCGTTGACGGCCAGTGCGTCGGGTCAGCATGTGCTGACCGCAACGACCCAGTCCAAGGCCGTGCTGCGGGCGGTTGCTGCTGACTGCGTTGCCAAGTCCAAATTTGTCGACTACTTCCCGTCTTACGAGATCATTACAGGTGCCCCCTTCCGCTCTATGTTTTACGCGCCAAATTTGCGTCAGGTGCAGCCGCAGGGCGTCAGCATGGTTATGGACAGTTTTTTTGCCGATCAGACGGCAAAGTTTGGGCCGCTGAAATCAATGGGTGCGCCGCGAACAGCGACGCCAAAAAATCCAGGACATGACGTCAGATGCGAAGAAGAAATGCTTAATGCCTTTGCCAGCTAAACCGCTTAGATTATGCGTTTTTGGTGACAGTCACATCGGCTGTATCAAACAGGCGGTAACCGCCG
Organism: uncultured Rhodobacterales bacterium; assembly: GCA_964480735.1. Classification (GTDB taxonomy): domain Bacteria; phylum Pseudomonadota; class Alphaproteobacteria; order Rhodobacterales; family Rhodobacteraceae; genus UBA5972. Next base: position 17,101 of record CAYZQS010000014.1, on the reverse strand, counting down.
GGATGGTAAAAGACAGCAAGAAAGTAGACGTCGAATTCTGGGGTGCCGATGGACCACAGTTTCGCGGGTTGGATCTGGTGGATCAGACTTTGGTGCCCCGTCGCGGTGCCAAAGCCAAGGTGGAATTGGTCAATGGACGCGGGCGAGCCGTGCTTGATCCAAAAGATTTTGACGCGGTGCTGTTCGTTGGCGTTCGCATTCGCACATTCGAATTTTTTGCCCCAAACCTGCATTTGCTGGGTCAGCCCGACGGGTTTTTGTCTGACGCGGTGCTTTTTCGCGCCTGTCAGGGCTGGTTGACGCGACACCGGTTCTATCGCGCCGCCAAAGCTTTTGCCGAAAGTCAATCCGCACAGATATTTCTGACCCCCTGTTCTTTTCCAACAGAGGGGTTTAGGGCATTGCAGACCGCCGGATTTGATCTGGCCGCGAAAGCCACCAAAAAAACCCGAGACCGGTTTTGGCATCACCTAACCGGGATCGCGGCCAAAGACGGTATCACGTTGATCCCGCAACCGGAAAAATCGGTTGTTGGTGGTTGCACCACCGGTGCTGCGTTTGCGATAGAGGATGCGGTAAAATTGAATGATCCGGTGCACCGAAATCCGGTTTATGGTGCCGAAATATTGCAGGCGGCTTTGGACATTGCCCTTAAAGGTGCCAAAAGTCGCAAGTCCGCGGCGTCTGACCCCAAGGCCCATGCGAAACCAGCGCAGCCTGCGGAAGTGTCGCTTGGCTAATTCTTAGGTGTCAGGACCAGATTTATGCCCGCCTACCCTGATCTTTTTGTTATGCGCCACGGCCAAACGGTGTGGAATCTGGCCGGTCGGTTTCAGGGGCGGCTGGATTCAGATCTGACGGCGTTGGGACGCGGGCAAGCAAAACAACAGGCCGGGATTTTGCAGGCACTGAAACTGCCAAAATCTGCAACCGGCTGTTTTTCCAGCCCCCAGGGCCGCGCTTTGGCCACCGCAAAAATTGCGCTTGCTCCGCTTGGGCAGGCAATCGTGGCTGATCATCGCCTGCAGGAAATCGCTTTTGGCGATTGGGAGGGAATGACAACGCTGGATATCGAACACCACGCACCGGATGTCAAAACCGGCGGCCCGGACAAATCCTGGTATTTTTCCGCGCCAAACGGCGAAAGCTTCCAGCAGATTGGCCACCGCCTGCGGCAGTTTTTGCAAAGTCTGGATCGTCCCGCCGCAGTTGTCACCCACGGGTTTACCTCGATAATTCTGCGCGGGATTTGGCTGGGGATGGACAAGGCGGATATGCTTGTGTTGCCGCATAAACAGGGGTGCGTTTATCACCTGTCACGGGGCCGGGAAACCTGCCTGTCTGCAGACTGACCCGCGAAAATTTCGCTGCGCGAAATATTTCACCGCAGTCAAGACAATCGCTTGACGCCCCAATGGTTCAGCCCTACAACCCGCCTCACGCTTGGGGCAGGCCCCCGGGCCAAAGCAGTCAGCGGTTGTAGCTCAGTTGGTTAGAGTGCCGGCCTGTCACGCCGGAGGTCGCGGGTTCGAGTCCCGTCAACCGCGCCACTGCACACGCGCCAATAGCGGCACAGATCACGATGTGGTGGTGCTTGACCCCTTAAAAATTGATATGAATCTTAAAGTCGTTCAGCAGGCTTTCCCAAATTTCAAAATTGTCATTGAACACTTCTTTTGAAATACCAACGCCCACCATATTGAACTCGTAGCGAATTACCGGATCATTGTTTTCATCGATATAGGCCCGGCCATAGCGGTTTTCGTTATTCCAGGCGTTCATTGCTTCAGCCGTGGTGCCGTCGGTCAGATCAAAACTGGATGAAAACTGCAACGACTGGCAGTTTTGATGATCGGTGCAGCCGTAAAACAAGATGACATAGTTCAGACCGCTGGCCTTGGACGAAATCATCGGATCGTCAACGCTGTCTTTTTCCAGCGTGGCCCGATACCCAAGGTCGCGCACGGCGACCAGTACATCCAGTGCATTGCTGGCATTTATCATTTCCTGCGCAGCCAGCGGGCTGGTCAGACCAGCGACCAAAGCGGCTGTAAGAACCGTGTGTTTCATGAAATTTCTCCTCTGTTTCCCCTGATTTACGCCAGTCTAGCCGCAAACGGTTTTTTTGCGCAACTTTTGTTCGATATTGCTGCGCAAAAGGTGGCTTGATCGGGTAAAAACTAGTAAATTAAACTGTTTTTTATCAGTCGCTTACCAGTTGATATGGGCTTTGAAATCGCGGATCAATATTTCCCACGTCAAAAAGTTTTCCTCGAATGTCACGTTGGAAATACCGGCACCGGAACCGCCTAGGTTGAAATCATACCGCAAGAAGGGATCATTATCGTCATCCAGATGCGCCTTGCCGTATCGTTTTCGGCGGTTCCAGTCGTTCATGGCGGCTAAGTTGGAACCGTCGGTCAGGTTAAATCCGGCGGAAAATTGCAGGGATTCACAATCCGCCCCATTGATGCAGTCATAGAAGAAAATTGAAAAGTTGGTCCCATCAATTTTTGAGCGCACAACCGGATCACCTTCAGAATCTTTTTCAAGCAGCGCCTTATAACCAAGGTCCCGAATGGCACTGGCAATGTTCAGCGGATTGGTCGGGTTGATATTTTCCTGGGAAAGGGCGCTGAAACCAAGAGTTAGATAGGCACCAAACGCCGCTATTATCAGTCGTCTCATCAATCTATCCAGTCCAATTTTTCGCCAAGGATAAACGGAACTCTCCTCAAGACAAGCGGCTTTTGACTTTGCAAAGCCAAGGGTCGCAATTTGCAAATTACTGTTGCGTTGACGGCAGAAAAGACGGCAGGCATGCGCTGTGGATTTAGGCGCAGCACTTCAAATTTGGGCTGGTCAGCAAACCTCAGCAGGCTAAAGTTGCCGGGTCAAAGTCAAACAAACGCGGGGCCGAAACATGGCAATGGAAGATGCGGGCAGGCAGATTGATGCGGCCCTGACGCGGGACGGATTTAAAGGCATGGCGGACGAGGCAACCTACGCCGGTGTGCTTAGTTTTCTGCGCCGCACCTACACCAAAGACCTGACCGGCGTTGAACTGGCTGTCACCGGTGTGCCGTTTGACAGTGCGGTCACCAACCGTCCCGGCACCCGTTTTGGCCCACGCGCCATCCGCGAGGCCTCCAGCCTGCAGGCCTTTGACGCGCCCTATGGCTGGGACGTAAACCCGATGGAAGAATTCAATGTGGCGGATATCGGCGATCTGGCGTTTGACTATGCGCGGGTTGCTGATTTTCCGGACGCACTGCAACGCCATATCACAACCATATTGGATGCCGGTGCCGCATCACTGGTTTTGGGTGGGGATCACTTTATCACCTATCCGATCCTGAAAGCCCACGGCGCCAAATACGGGCCGCTGTCGCTGGTACAGTTTGACGCGCACACTGATACCTGGGCGGATGACGACGCCGGCCGGATTGATCACGGCACGATGTTTTACAAAGCCGTCAAGGGCGGCGTGGTGGTACCGTCCCGATCTGTTCAGGTGGGTATTCGGACGTCTAATCCTGATACGATGGGTGTGAATATCATCGATGCGCCCGCCGTGCATCGGGATGGTCCGGCAGCGGTGGTTCAGCAAATTAGGCAGATCGTTGGCGACAATCCGGTTTACCTGACCTTTGACATAGATGCACTTGATCCCGGCGTGGCGCCGGGCACCGGAACGCCGGTGTGGGGCGGTCTAAGTGCGCCGCAGGCCATTGCAATGCTGCGCGGGCTGGCGGGGATCAACGTGGTGGGCATGGACGTGGTTGAAGTGTCACCGCAATACGATGTGTCGGGTGCAACCGCCATTGCGGGCGCGCATGTGGCGGTGGAACTGATGTGTCTGTGGGCGCACCGGCAAAAATTTGGTGCAGGGTGAACGCGGGTTGATTTTATTCGGGCGGCGCCGATTTTCGCTGGGCTTTGCTCTGGCGTATCTTATCCGCCAACGAGACTGTGTATTGTGAAAGCGCCACCAGCATCTGATCGGCCAGACCGGAATCTCCGGCCTCCAGCGCGTTGGCGATGGTTGTGTGGAATTTGATGATTTCCGCCCGGTTGCGGGCGGTGAAAGTGATCATATTCATCAAAGGCTGCATCGCCTCGACCGCCCCTGCCAATTGAAACGACAAAATCGGATTGCCCGCCCCGTCCACCAGTGCACGGTGAAAGGCCACATCGCTGTCACAAAAGCTTTCATCGGAAAGCCCCGGTTGCCCCTGGCGGTGAATTTCGGCCCGCATGGTTGCCAGATGGTCCGGTTTGCGGCGCTGGGCACTAAGCTCGACGCAAGAGCGTTCCAGCGTGTAACGGGCCTCGACCGCGGTTTCAAACGTGACATCATTCATCCCAAGCAGCAGGGTGGCCGTGGTGATCTGCTGCCGGTAGGCCTGCTTGTAGCTTTGCCGGTTGACAAAGGCACCGCCTGTCGCCCCGCGCCGGGTGCGGATCAGGTTTTGTGCGGCAAGCCGTTTCAGCGCTTCGCGAATGGTGGGCCGCGAAACACTGAAGAGGTCGCTCAGCTCTGCCTCGGACGGCAGGCGCTGATCAACCAGCAACCGGCCATCGACGATCGAGTTTCGCAAAGATTCGGCAATCTGCACGGAATAATCGCTGTCGGGGTCCAATTCATATTCTGCGGTCAATCGGCGGTTCCTGAAATTTTTAATTGTCAGACAATTAAATGTATGACAATTATTCTTTCCAGACAATGATTCGGATCAATCCATCTTTGATGGAACAGACCGAAGATCGGGGCACACCGAATGCAAGCAATCCTAAGCCAATCACGGACGATCAGCTGGACGATGTTTTTCGGGCTGGTTTTGGTGGCCTGGGTGGTATTGTTTGCCATGTCAATCTCGCTGCCGGACCCGGCGCTGGCAAAGATTTATGGCGTCGAATTCTGGGCTTCGCTGTGTCAGCTGAACGGCCTGTCAGCCGGATATCCTGTGATCTTTGCCATGTGGGGCTTGATGGTCGCGGCAATGATGATGCCAACTTTTGCTCCGACCGCAAAAACTTATGGCGATCTGACCCATACGACGGCGGCAAATGAGGCTGGCCTTGCGATGCTTTGCATCGGTTATCTGTTTGTTTGGATTGGGTTTTCCGCAATAGCCGCGGCTGCCCAGTATCTCGCACTGAAATTTGGGCTGGTCAGCCCGGTTGGCGTCAGCCTGTCGCCGATCCTGAACGCGGCGCTGCTGATACTGGCGGGCGGTTATCAGTTTTCGCGCTACAAAGAGGCCTGTCTCAGCCAGTGCCGCGCCCCATTCATGTATTTCATGGGCCATTGGCGCGACGGCAACCTTGGCGCGTTGCACATGGGCCTGCGGCTGGGGCTGGTCTGTCTGGGGTGTTGCTGGGCGCTGATGTTGCTGGCCTTTGTTGGCGGCACCATGAACCTTTTGTGGATGGGGCTGGCGACGGTTGTTATGGCGGTGGAAAAACTGCCGCAGTTGGGGCGGTTTGTGACCGCGCCGCTGGGATTTTTACTGATTTCATCCGGGCTGATCACCGGAATATTTGCGATACTCTGAAGAAAAGGCGTGACGATGGTAACCAAGGAAAAAACCAAACGTAAAGCGGGCGACAGGCTGCGCACACCGGCCCGGCTTGACAGCCGTATGCCTGATCCCGCCCGCAGCGACGGTGCTGTGGTGCCCTGGGCCATCAAGGGTGAATTGATCCTGAACTGCAACTGCACGGTGTTTTGCCCCTGTGTGGTCTCTTTGGGCGAACACCCGCCGACCGAAGGCCACTGCCAGACCTGGGGTGCGGTTCGCATCGACGACGGTCACTATGGCGACGAGGATCTGTCTGGTATCAACATCGGTCTGCTGATCGAAATTCCCGGCAAAATGGCGCGCGGCAACTGGAAGACGGCGCTGTTCATCGATGATCGCGCTTCTTATGCGGCTTTTGAGGCGATTTGCCGGATTTTCACCGGCAAGGCCAAGGGCACAACCGGCCTGTTCAAGGTGGTTGTGGGCGAAGTATTGGGTGCGGAACGCCAGCCGGTGACATATGAAACCGAGGGCAAAACCCGTCACGTTACTGTGGGCCGGAAAATCCAGGGCAGCGTTTACCCGGTGCCCGGAAAGAACCCGAACGAAGAGGTGATGATCCGCAACAGCAAATACTGGATGGGGCCGGATATTACCGTGGCGACATCGTCCAAAGGGCGGGTGCGTGCCTTTGGCCGGGTCTGGGATTTTGAAGGGCGATCGGCTGAAATATGCCAGATCGACTGGCACGGCCCAAAGTGACGTCGCCGCAACGAGAGTCCGGAATTGCGTCCACGCCAAGCCACGGAGACCTGTCCGATCTGCCAAAGCTGTCGCCGTCAAGACGGTTGCGGCGGACACCGTTTTCCCGTGGGGTCGAGGCGGCCGGAGTAAAGGCCTATACAATATACAATCACATGTTGCTGCCGACCGTTTTTGAATCAATCAAAGCGGATTGCGCGCATCTGAAATCCCATGTGCAGGTCTGGGACGTGTCCTGTGAGCGACAGATCGAGGTTACGGGGCCTGACGCGGGCCGGCTGGTGCAAATGATTACCCCGCGGGACGTTTCAAAGATCAGCAACGGACAATGTATGTATATCCCTGTGGTCAATGCCAGAGGCGGAATGCTGAACGATCCGGTTTTGATCAGGCTGGCAGAAGACCGCTATTGGATTTCCATTGCCTCGTCAGACCTGTTGCTGTGGGTTGACGGGATTGCCACCGCTTTGGGTCTGAATGTGTCGGTGTTTGAACCTGACATTCACCCGCTGGCCGTGCAGGGGCCAAAAGCCGACGAACTGATGGCGCGGCTGTTTGGGCCCCAGGTGTTGGATATTCGCTTTTTCAGGGCCAGAGAGCTGACGTTTGAATCCTCGTCATATGTGGTGGCGCGATCCGGCTATTCCAAACAGGGTGGTTTTGAGATTTATGTCAATGGGGGCGGTGGCATGGCACTGTGGCAGTCCCTGATGGGCGCCGGTCAGGATTTGCATGTGCGCGCCGGAGGGCCAAACCTTATCGAGCGGATCGAAGGCGGGTTGTTGGGTTTTGGCAATGATATGACGGCTGACAACAACCCGTATGAATGCGGGCTTGAAAAGTTCTGTCAGCCGCAAACCGTGGATTGTATCGGCCGCGACGCATTGCTGGCGATTGAAAAACAGGGACCGCAGCGGAAAATCCGGCCGATCGCAATTGCCGGGGACAAGGTGCCGATATGTGACCGGCTTTGGCCGGTGACGGTTGGCGGCGCATTGGTCGGACAAGTGAGTTCGGCGATCTACGCGCCGGCACAACAGGTGAACGTCGCGATTGGTATGATCGACAAAGCCCATTGGCAGGGCGGGACTTCGGTTGTGGTGCACTGTCAGGACGGGGATCGACCGGCCACAGTCAACGAAGAATTTTGGATCTGATTAGGAGACCGACATGAGCTTTAACGCCTTGATCGTGGACAAGAACGAAGAGGGTAAAACCAGCGCTGCCGTGAAACGGATCACGCTGGATGACTTACCGCCCTCTGAGGTTTGCGTGGCTGTGGAATATTCCACCGTCAACTACAAAGACGGGTTGTGCATCGGCCCCGGCGGCGGTTTGGTGCGGCATTATCCGCATGTGCCGGGCATCGATTTTGCCGGAACGGTAGAGACGTCAACCGATCCGCGCTACAGCCCCGGTGATAAGGTGGTGCTGACCGGCTGGCGTGTGGGCGAGGCCCATTGGGGCGGGTATTCACAAAAAGCCAATGTGCGGGCTGATTGGCTGGTGCCGTTGCCGGGAGGGTTGACAACCCGGCAGGCGATGGCCGTGGGCACGGCCGGATTTACCGCCATGCTGGCGGTGATGGCGCTGGAAGATCACGGGCTAAAGAAAGATCACGGGCCGGTTTTGGTGACCGGGGCCGCCGGTGGTGTTGGCTCTGTTGCAACAGCGCTTTTGGCCGGCCTTGGCTATGAGGTGGCGGCGGTGACCGGACGACCCGGGGCGGCGGATTATCTGAAAGGGCTGGGCGCGACGTCACTGGTGGCGCGTGAAGAGATCAACGAGGTTACAAAACGCCCGCTTGAGGGTGAAATGTGGGCCGGGTGTGTGGATGCGGTTGGCGGGGCGATGCTGGCACGGGTTTTGGGACAGATGAAATACGGCTGTTCGGTTGCCGCGGTCGGGCTGGCCGGTGGGGCCGGGCTGCCAGCGACGGTTATTCCGTTTTTGCTGCGCGGGGTGAACCTTTTGGGCATTGACAGTGTGATGCAGCCCTACGCGAACCGGGTGCGGGCCTGGCAGCGGATCGCCAACGACCTGCCGATGGACAAACTGGACGCGATGATTGTGCCGGCGGTGCTGACCGATCTGCCGGGTCTGGGGGCGGATATATTAAAAGGGCAGGTGCGCGGCCGGGTGGTTGTGGATGTAAACGCTTAAGGGGTGCTCCCGCCAAAACCCGACCTGCGGTCGGCTTTTGTTGGGCCGGGCGACGCTGAGACATGCACCTTTGGTGCCTGTCTGCCGCGATTGACAGTCTCCGGCAAATGCGCCTTGTTGGAGCGACGGAACGCCTGCGGCGCGAGTATTTTTTGCAAAGATGAAAGGGTGTGACGTGCTTGATATTGATTTTGTGCGGGCGCAGTTTCCGGCGTTTGCCGAGGCTTCGCTGGACGGGCAGGCGTTTTTTGAAAATGCCGGGGGGTCTTATACTTGCCAGCCGGTGATTGACCGGTTGTTCCGGTTTTACCACCAGCGAAAGGTGCAGCCTTACAGCGCGTTTGAAGCCTCGCGGCTGGGCGGCGAGGAGATGGACGAGGCTCGCAGACGATTGGCGGGCTGGATGGGAGTGGCCGAGGATGAGGTGTCGTTTGGCCCGTCAACCACACAAAATACCTACGTTCTGGCACAGGCGTTTCGGCAAATGCTGAAAGCAGGAGACGTTATCATCGTTACCGATCAGGATCACGAGGCCAACAGCGGCCCGTGGCGGCGGCTGAAGGATGCGGGAATTGGTCTGCGCGAGTGGCGGGTTGATCCGCAAACCGGCCATCTGAACGTGGAAGATTTGAAAAACCTGCTGGATGACCGGGTGCGTCTGGTGTGTTTTCCCCATTGCTCTAACGTGGTGGCAGAGATCAATCCGGTGGCCGCGATCAGTGAGATTGTGCATTCTGCGGACGCGTATGTTTGCGTGGACGGGGTGTCTTATGCGCCGCACGGGCTGCCGAATGTGGGTGCGCTTGGTGCTGATATCTATTTGTTTTCCAGTTATAAAACCTATGGACCCCATCAGGGTATCATGGTGATCAACCGGGCGCTGGGTGAAAAGCTGCCCAATCAGGGGCATTTTTTCAACGCGGATACCCTTTATAAGCGTTTCACCCCTGCCGGACCGGATCACGCGCAGATTGCCGCCAGCGCGGGCATGGTTGACTATTTTGAGGGGCTTTACGCGCATCACTTTGATCAGGCGGCGGTGCCTTTGGTGATGGGCGAAAAAGTTCACGGTCTTATGCGGGCGCATGAGGTGCGGTTGTTACAACCGCTGCTGGATTTTCTGGCGGATCGCAATGATATGCGCCTGATCGGGCCAAAAGATGCCAAATTGCGTGCGCCCACTGTGGCCGTCAGCCTGCCACAAAAAGCCGAGGGTGTTGCCGCCAGGTTGGCGGGTCACGGGATTATGGCCGGAGGTGGTGATTTTTACGGGGTCCGGGTCATCAAGGCGCTGGGGGAAGACCCGGATCACGGTGTTTTGCGCCTGAGTTTTGTGCATTACACCAGCCAGCACGAGGTGATGAAGCTGATACACGCACTTGATCAGGTGCTGTAAAATTGCCCGCAAAACTGCTAAAATCGCAAAATACTTGGCAGTAAAACCAGAATCGCGCTAAGATTTGCGGGAATTCGGGGAGGGGATGATGATTTATACGTCCACCAGGGGTCAGGGCAATCTGCCGCGCTTTTTCCGTGGCGTGTTTGCCATCGCCCAAAAGCTGAACGACGGGCGGCTTGATTTTAAGCTGCCGGACGGGCGTATATTTCGTGCGCAGGGAAGGAAACCCGGCCATGCGGTTGAACTGGAAATCCACAATACCGATTGTTTTGCCCGGTTGGTGCGCGAGGGCGATCTGGGGTTTTCTGATGCCTATCTGGAAGGCTGGTGGTCGGTCTCTGATCTGCAGGCGTTTATGGATTTGTTACTGACGCGCAACGAAGCGGTTTTTGACGGTTTTCCGCTGCAGGGTCTTGTGCGGATGTTTGAGCGTTTCCGCCACTGGATGAACCGCAACACCATCGGACAGGCGAAAAAAAATATTTCGTCCCACTATGATCTGGGCAATGAGTTTTATGCCAAATGGCTGGATAAAACCATGACCTATTCCTCTGCGATGTTTAAGGACGGGCAGGAAGATCTGGCCCGGGCGCAGTTGCGGAAGTATGAATCCATGATCGATGCGATGGGTGTAAAACCCGGCGATCATGTGCTGGAAATCGGTTGCGGCTGGGGTGGGTTTGCCGAGTACGCCGCCCGTGAAAAAGGCGTGCGGGTGACCGGCCTGACGATTAGCCAGGAACAACATGATTATGCGGTTGCGCGGATCAAAAAGGCGGGTCTTTCAGATCGGGTGGATATTGTTATGCGCGACTATCGGGACGAAAAAGGCCTGTATGACGGGATTGCGTCGATTGAGATGTTCGAGGCGGTTGGTGAACAGTATTGGCCGGTCTATTTCAGCACGTTACGCGACCGTCTTAAACCGGGTGCCAAAGCCACGTTACAAATCATTACTATTTCCGAAAAACGCTTTGAGACTTACCGAAAAGGCGTTGATTTTATTCAAAAACACATCTTCCCGGGCGGAATGCTACCCAGCCGCACCGCGTTGTTTGAGCAAATCGGCAAGGCCGGGCTGACCAAGGTTAAATCCATCGAGTTTGGCGACAGTTATTCGCAAACCCTGCGCCGCTGGCATGAGGTTTTTAACGACAAGTGGTCCGACATTCGCGATATGGGATTTGACGATCGTTTTCATCGGTTGTGGAATTATTACCTGACCTCTTGCGCTGCGGCGTTTCACAGCGGAAATTGTGATGTGACCCAGGTCACGGTCACGCGCCAGGGATAGAATAATCATGCCAACCGCCGGTAAACTGGTTGCGGCTTTATTGTTTGCAGCGGTGGGGTATGGGGCGGCCATCGCTTTTATTCCGGAGTTGCCCGAGGGCACGCAGGTTAAGATTTTTCCGGAAATCAATGCGGTTATTGGAATGTTGGTTGGCTGGTGGGTCATGGGCAGCCAAGTGGGAAACCCGTTGTTGGCAGCTGCGCGGCGTGGTCTGGGCACGTCCGTTTACCTGTTATTCTGGGCAGATTTTGTTTTTTCCATGCGCGACATGGTGATTAATTCAACCAAGTTCGTCTATCCAACGCCCACCAAGGCGGTCCTTGGGTTTTTTGACAATATGGTTGCGTTCTTTTTGATGTCGCTTACCCCGGCTGTGCTGACCATATTGGTTGTTGGTGGGCTGTCTGCCGGAATTGCGGCGGAACTGGCGCACCGAAAATGGCGGTAGCCCGTTGATCTGGATTGCAACAGGCGCTTGATGTTGATTTGACCGCGGCGTATCTTGGTTTGGCTGCCTGAGCCGAAAACAAACGTCCGGGCAACCAATCAGGGGGCAGGGACATGGCATATTTTCAGGATTTACAAAGTGCGATTGGCCATACGCCGCTGATCAGGCTGAATAAAGCCTCTGAATTAACCGGTTGTGAAATTTTGGGCAAAGCGGAGTTTTTGAACCCCGGCCAGTCTGTCAAGGATCGGGCGGCGCTTTCGATTATCACGGCGGCGGTGGCGACAGGCGAGTTGCGCCCCGGTGGTACGATTGTTGAGGGCACCGCGGGCAACACCGGGATTGGCATCGCGCTTGTTGCTGCCTCGATGGGATTTCGCACGGTCATCGTTATTCCTGAAACCCAAAGTCAGGAAAAAAAGGACATGATCCGCTTGGCGGGCGCTGAACTGGTGCAGGTTCCGGCGAAACCGTATAAAAATCCCAACAATTACGTGCGCTATTCGGCGCGTCTGGCCAAAGCGCTGGCCAAGACGGAACCCAACGGTGCGGTCTGGGCCAACCAGTTTGACAATGTGGCCAACCGGCAGGCCCATATCGACACGACCGCGCCGGAAATCTGGGCGCAAACCGATGGCAGTATCGACGGGTTTATCTGTTCTGTCGGGTCCGGTGGCACGCTGGCAGGCGTGGCAGACGGCCTGCGGGCCATGAAAAACGACATTAAAATCGGCCTGGCTGATCCGGGTGGTTCAGCCCTATACCATTATTATACCAAGGGAGAGCTGAAGGCCGAAGGCGGCTCGATCACCGAAGGTATCGGGCAGGGGCGGATCACCGCAAATCTTGAGGGGTTGCAGGTGGATATGCCATTCACAATCCCCGATACCGACGCTTTGCCGATCATATTTGATCTGTTGCAGACCGAAGGCCTGTGTCTGGGCGGGTCTTCCGGCATTAACATCGCGGGCGCCGTTGCGATGGCCAAAGAACTGGGGCCGGGGCACCGGATCGTGACCATTCTGGCGGATTACGGCAACCGCTATCAGTCCAAGCTGTTCAATCCGGCGTTTTTACGTGAAAAAGACCTGCCAGTTCCGGAATGGATGGACCGTGGCGAAACCGATGTGCCAGAGGTATTTGAAGACGAATAACGGCCAAAAGGGGCAGTATGCGCGGATTGATCCTTGTTTTTGGGTTTTGTTTTTCAGCGGCTTTTGCATTTGCGCAGGAAGACGCAACAAATCTGTTTGATTTTGATACCTGGGAAAAGACCGCCTCGCGCGCAGAGCAAACCATTGAAAAAGCAGAAGCTTCCTCGCCCGCGTTGGAAACCCTGCGGCAGTCGCTGGTTGAATTTCGGGCAGAAGCCCTGGCCCTGCAGGATGCCAACAAGGACCGTGTTTCGACAATCCAAAGCCAGCTGGACGCGCTGGGGCCACACCCAGAGGATGGCACTGAGGCGGCAGATATAGCGCAGCGCCGGGCGGCATTGACCGGACAACTGGCCACTGCCAACGCGCCGACGCTGGCAGCGCAAGAGGCATACAACCGCGCCAACGGCCTGATTGGCGAGATTGACAGCATCATCCGCGACCGTTTGAAAGTCCGGTTGTTCACGCTTGGCCCATCGCCGCTTAACCCAACCTATTGGCGGGGCGCTGCGGCCAGTCTGGGCCTGTTCTTTGCCGATGCCAGTGCCGAGGTAGCCGAGTCCTGGTCAAGCGAGGCCCAGCGCGTGCAGATGCAGAAAAACCTGCCGGTTACGCTTGCTCTGCTGGTGGCTGGACTGGTGTTGCTGGGCCGGGCGCGGCAATGGGTTGTTGCGGGTCTGGGTCAGATGCCGACAGAGCGACTGGCACTAAAATCTGAAAGCCGCTACCTGCTGTTTTCCCTCACACGTCTTGTGGTTCCGACTTTGGGCGTTTGGGCGCTTGGCCTTTCGGCGGCATCAACCGGACTTATCGGCATTCGCGGCCAGATTATTGTTGATGCGGCGCCGTTGATGGGGGTGACGGTTTTTGCCGGTCAATGGCTGGGTCAAACGCTGTTTGGCAATGACGAGGCCGCCCCTAAATTTTTTAGTCTGGACAGCACAGAGGCCAGCATGGGCCGTCAACTGGCCCTGCTGATGGGCGGGATTATGGCGCTTCATCAGTTGCTGGCGCGCATTGCCATGCAGGCTGATTTTGAAGAGGTCTCGTATGTGGTGTCGGCCTTTCCGGTTGTTCTGGTCGCCGGATTTTTGCTTGTTCGCATGGGCGCGTTGCTGGATCCCGGACGCACTGACAAACTAAAACCGGATGCACCCGCAACCCCGCTGCAAGACCGGATACTGTTTTTGCTTATGCGCGGTGCAATCATTATTGGCGTATTGGGGACGCTGCTGGCCGCTGTTGGCTATTTTACCGCCGCAACCGCATTTGTTTTTCCGGCGATCATGACATTGGCACTGTTGGGCGCTTCAGTGATCACCCATCGGCTGTTTTGCAATCTGGTTTTAACGCTGATCAGCCGGGGCAATGACGACGCAAAAGACGCTGCCAAACAGGGCGCGCTGGTTCCGGCATTTTCAGGATTTGCGCTGATTGCGGTTTCGGTGCCGGTTCTGGCGCTGATTTGGGGCGCAAGGGTTTCTGATCTGTCAGAGATTTGGACGGTCATAAACAATGGTTTTACCCTTGGCGACCGGCGAATATCTGTTGCAGATTTTCTGTCTTTTGTGGTTGTTTTCGCTGTCGGCTATACTCTGACGCGCCTTTTGCAAAGTACCCTGCGGACCTCTGTTTTGCCAAACACAAATCTGGACGCGGGCGGGCGCAATGCGGTTCTGACCGGCACCGGCTATGTGGGGATATTTCTGGCAGCAATTGCCGCGATCAGTGCGGGCGGGCTTGATCTTTCAAGCTTTGCAATTGTTGCCGGTGCGCTGTCTGTCGGTATTGGTTTTGGCCTGCAGGCGATCGTGTCCAATTTTGTGTCCGGCATCATCCTGCTGGTGGAGCGCCCGATCAAGGAAGGCGACTGGATCGAGGTGGGGGCCTATTCCGGGTATGTCAAAAAAATATCGGTACGCTCCACGGAAATTCAAACATTTGATCGGGCCACGCTGATCATCCCCAACGCGGATTTCATCACCAGCACTGTTACAAACCGCACCCATGCCAACCTGCACGGCCGTGTGCGCATTCCGATTGGGGTGGGATATGACAGTGATCCGCGCCAGGTAGAGGAAATTCTGCTGGAAATCGCCTCGGCCCATAATATGCTGGCAGTCGGCACTTCGCCGTCTGTTGTTTTTATGGGATTTGGGGCGGATTCGATGGACTTTGAAATTCGCGCAATCCTGCGGGATGTAAACTATAGCCTGAGCGTTAAATCGGACATCAACTATCAGATCGTCGAACGGTTCCGCCGCGAGGGTATCGAAATTCCGTTTGCACAGCGGGACATTAACCTGCGTAATCTTGGTGATTTGGGAGAAACGCTTAAAGGGGCGATAGGAGAAGGCAAAACGTGACAAAGCCGCTGTTTATGCAGGATGCCTATTTGACAGAGGCGACAGCAGAGGTTGTAGCGCACACCGAACAGGGCGGCGTGGTGCTGGACAGATCTTTGTTTTACCCCACCGGCGGCGGTCAGCCCGGCGATCAGGGGGTGCTTGTATTTGACGGCGGTAAAACTGCCGTGGCAACCACGGTTAAGGGCGAGGGTGCAACTGTTGTTCTGGTTCCGGCTGAAGCCGGCGCATTGCCACCGATAGGTGCAAAAGTAACACAAAAGCTGGATTGGAATATGCGCTTGCGCCACATGCGGGTGCATACGGCACTGCATTTGTTGTCTGTGGTTATCCCGCTGCCGGTCACGGGGGGTCAGATAAGTGCTGATAAGGGACGGCTTGATTTTAAAATGCCGGACCCGCTGGAGGACAAAGAGGCGGTTGAGGAAGCTCTGAACGATCTTATCCTGCAGGATTTTGAGGTAAGTGAAAGCTGGATCAGCGATGAGGAACTGGCCTCAAATCCGGGACTGGTAAAGACCATGAGCGTGAAACCCCCAACCGGCGCAGGGCAAGTGCGCCTGATCAGGATCGGTACGCCGGACAGGCAGGTCGACCTGCAACCCTGCGGCGGCACCCATGTGCGCCGGACCGGCGAAATTGGCCCGATGCGCCTTGGTAAAGTGCAAAATAAGGGCGCGCAAAACAGGCGGGTGAACATTCATTTTGACGAGTAGGCAGATGGCGATGTTCACATTTCAAACCCGTCAGTTTGAAGCGGGCGGGATCGATACCGGCAAGTTGCATATTTGCATGCTGCCTTGGAAGTGGGGTTTACATGAGAAATAGTCCCGCAGAAATTCCAGTGATTGATATTGCCAATTTAGTTGGCAATCGAAGCGGCAAGGTTGACGCCCGTCTAAGTGGCGAAATAAATGCGGCTTTTCGGGAAATTGGTTTTTTATGTGTGGTCGGACACGGCATTGCGCCAACGCTTGCAACCGAAATGCGCAATGTTACGCGCCGGATATTTGACCTGCCCGAAGCTGAGAAACAGCTGGCGGCTGTTCGGCGGGAAAATTACCGCGGATATATCCCTTTTGGGTTTTTCACGCCTAACGACGGTGGGGGCAGCGCTGACAACTACGAGGGATATAAGCTGCACCGCGAAACTTCGCCAACCGATCCGATAAGAAAATCCTGTGCGCTTTACGGGCCAAATATTTGGCCCGCGCATGTGCCTGAGTCGCGTTCTGTCATTTTGGCCTACTGGCGGGCGATGGACGGTTTGGCCAATCACTTGTTAAGCGCCGTGGCTGCGGGACTGAAAATTGATGCGGCGCTTATGCTTGGGGCATTGGAAAGCCCGCTGACCAATATGACCCTGCTGCATTATCCGCCGCAAAAGGAAGCAGACTGCGGCTTTGGCATTCACCCCCATAAAGACACCGATTTGCTGACAATAATTGCGCCGGACCCGGTGGGCGGGCTGGAGGTTCAAACAAAAACAGGCCGTTGGATATCGGTTGAGTGTCCGCCCGGCGGTTTTGTCGTCAACATCGGTGACATGCTGGAGGTTTGGAGCGGCGGGCAATTGGTTTCAACCCCGCACCGTGTGGTGAACACCAGTGGCAGGGAACGATATTCTTTTCCCTATTTCGCCGTGCCACGGCATGATGTTACCGTTGCGCCGCTAACCTCCCCAGTGGCCGGATTTAACCGGCCTGATGTCCATTGCGGACACTGGTCAGCAGAGATTTGGCGGACCAACTGGCCGGACGAAAGTGCCGGAAAAAACACCCCGGAACTTGGCACTTTGCATGACCAACCAGACGCCTGCAGTTAACCAACACCGCCAACTGCGG
This sequence comes from uncultured Rhodobacterales bacterium, assembly GCA_964480735.1. Lineage (GTDB taxonomy): Bacteria > Pseudomonadota > Alphaproteobacteria > Rhodobacterales > Rhodobacteraceae > UBA5972. The sequence goes on along the minus strand of CAYZQS010000014.1, from coordinate 146 downwards.
CAAGTCCGGCACCTCTTGCGATCCAGATTATTACGTATATAACCCGCCGTCACGGACAGGTGGCCGAGTGGTCGAAGGCGCACGCCTGGAAAGTGTGTAGGCGGGGAACCGTCTCCAGGGTTCGAATCCCTGTCTGTCCGCCACTG
>CAYZQS010000013.1:15995-46293 GCA_964480735.1 uncultured Rhodobacterales bacterium | reverse complement strand
GCGCAAAACAGGACCGCCAGTCCAATTCGAAACACGTGCAATGTGGTGACGAAAACCGGATTGGCACCCAGGCCAAGCGCGATCAGCGCGGTTTCGGTAATGCCACCCGGTGCAAGGCTGATCAGCAGCACGTCAAACGGTTGGTGCTGAACGTTCACCAGAACCGCGACAATTGCCGCGTCAATCACCAACATCAGCATAACAGATATGACCGCAAGCCAAAGCGTTCTGAATATGGCGGCGGGATCAAATCCGCTGAACCTGCACCCCAGCCCTGCCCCAACGATCACCTGCGCCAATGCAACAGTCCATCCCGGTGGCGTGGCGGCGGTCCATCCCAAACTGTGCGCGATGGCGCTGGCAGCCAGTGGCCCCACAAGAAAATATGCCGGCAGGCGTAAAAACCGGCCACCGTAATACCCCGCAACACCGGCCACCACCAGCAGTACAATATCAAACATGCCAAGCTCACCGAGTGCCGCACCAAGCGGTACGCCGGCCGCGCTGCCAACCTTCTCTCCCGTCCAGATTAAAAACATGAACGGCAGAATGGTTATCACCAGCGTGATGCGCGAAATCTGCTGCAGTGTCAGAATTTGAACATCCGCGCCCAGCCTTTCCCCCATCGAAACGCTTTCGATCAACCCACCCGGCATGGCGGCAAAAAATGCGGTCGTGCTGTCATATTTCCCCAACCGGCGAAAAATCACGTAGTTGCTGGCCAAAGCGATCAGGACAAAACCGACAACCGCCAGCCCCACCAGCCACATCGACGCCAGAATTTGCAGAATATCCGACGAAAAACTGCTGCCGATTGACACGCCGATCACCCCAACAAAGGCGCTGCGCAGCGTTGGTGGCAAAGCCGGCCGAAATCCCAGCCCTGACCAACCAGAGATCGTTAAACCTGCGCTAACAAGCAATGAACCCAGCAAAAATGGCATGGGTGCGCCAATATTAAAGGCAACCCAGCCGCCAAATGCACCCAGAACAATCGTTAATGTGCTGGCTTTTAAAGAAATATTGCTGGTCATCGAAAATAGCCTAGATAATCCGGCCCACAACGAACAGTCGAATTTCCGGCCTACTCTCGCCCATATTTTTATCACATTTTAGCAAAATTTTACCATTTGGTGTTTACAGACTCGCCCCTAGGTTTCTAGACTATGGTAATGGATCGCGCAAAAGGATGGTCATACCCCGAAAGATAGAAAGCCAATACGTTCAGAATCGCCCGCTTTACCACCGGGCCCTTATTTAAGAGGTTGCGAACGATGATTGTAAGACATGATTTTTCTGTCATAGATAAAAAACCATATATGCCTGTGCAAATTGCCAACCATGATGCCACCTGTCTTACCTTGATTGTTGGTTTTGATAACAAGGTGGAAAAATCCTTCAGGTCCGCGGACCATGCACTGCCCCAGCCTTTTACAATTGTCGATTATGATCAGGTCAACGCCGGGCTTTTGTTGATCAACCAAATATCATTGGTCCTGACGCCCCTTATTTCCCGGCATTTTGACTCGTTTGAAATGGCGCGAAAACTTAATGATTTAGGGTATTTGGGCGAATACCGTGCGCTGGTCAGCGCCTTGCCAGACTGTGGGGCGGTAAAAACGGAAATCAGAGGCACGTTCCCCCGCCTGTATTTTGATATTGTCGAGCTTAGCACGCTGTGATTACGGTTGTGGCCTAATCAGGGCCGGTTTCACCAGCGCCCGCCTGACCGGGGACAACGCCTTGCCGATCAATCCGCGCCTTTCCCAAACGATTGCGCCGCCGGTGATGGAAGCCCGAAAATGGCTGACGCAAACCACGTTTAGCGCTGAATTGCCGTTGATAAACGTGTCACAGGCCGCCCCCGTCAGCCCACCGCCCCTGCCCCTAAGACAGGCCCTGGCGAATGCTGTTTTGACCGACGACACCGCGCATGTTTACGGCAATGTTCTGGGCCTGCCGGAACTGCGCGAAGAGATAGCGGCGCAATGGTCCCTGGCATATGGTGGAGATATTGCTGCCGCGCAGGTGGCCATCACCGGGGGCTGCAATCAGGCGTTTTGTGCCGCCGTCAGCCTGCTGGCAAAAGAAGGTGACGGGCTGATCATCCCGACACCGTGGTATTTCAACCATAAAATGTGGCTGGACATGCAGGGGATCAAGGCACAGGTGCTGCCCTGCCAGCAGGATATGTTGCCCGATCCCGAACAGGCGGCAAGATTGATCAAACCAAACACCAGGGCAATATTGCTGGTGACGCCAAACAATCCCACCGGGGCAGAATACCCCGCCCCGCTGGTTCGGGCGTTTTACGCTTTGGCGAAATCCCGTGGACTGGCCTTGATTATCGATGAGACCTACCGGGATTTTGACGCCCGCAACGCGGCACCGCATGATTTGTTTTCGGATCAAAGCTGGGACGATACATTGATCCACCTGTATTCATTTTCAAAAGCCTACCGCTTGACCGGCCACCGGGTGGGCGCGATGCTGGCGTCACCTTCCCGCCTTGCCGAAGTTGAAAAATTTTTGGACACGGTTTCCATTTGCCCAAACCAGCTGGGGCAAAGGGCCGCCCTTTTTGGTATGCAGAATTTGCAATCCTGGCTGGCCGGTGAACGGCTTGAAATACTGGATCGACGCACGGCTGTCACACAGGCCTGCGGCGCCCTTGATGGCTGGAAATTACTGGGTGCCGGGGCCTATTTCGCCTATATGGAGCATCCGTTTAAAATGCCTTCTGATGAACTGGCCCAAAAACTGGTGCAGGACGCCGGTGTTTTGCTTTTGCCGGGCTCGATGTTTGCTCCGACAATCAAACAGGGCGGCAATGGCACGGCGGAATGCCAACTGCGGGTCGCTTTTGCCAATATCGATCGGAAGGGCATCACAGAATTGTTTGCACGGCTAAAGCGGTTTTCATCAACCCAATCGCTTGTAACCTGATCAAACTAACCGTAAACCGTCGCGACGGTAAATTTCTGACAACAAGGACGAAGCTTATGGCCAAGCGCATCAAGGCATCCAACATTTTCGTCTATATTCTGCTGGGTTTGCTGATTGCCGGTTTGATAGGATTTGGGATAAATCCGCCGGGGGGAAGGCGAAATCTGTCTATTGGTGCCGTTGGTGACGAAGAAATACTGGCCAACACCTATGCGCTGGCGTTGAACAATGAAATTCAGTCCGCATCAAACCGGTTTGGCGCGCCGCTTACCTTTGATCAGGCCCTTGCGCTGGGTCTTGACCGAAGCGTGCTTGGCCAGCTTTTGGCGACGGCCGCACTGGATGGTGAAGGCCGGACGCTGGGCGTGTCTGTGGGCGATGACCGGGTGCGGGACCAACTGTTGGCAACCCAGGCCTTTCAGGGGCTGAACGGGTCTTTTGACCAGACCGCCTATGAATTTACCTTGCGGCAGGCCGGGCTGACGGCGCCAGAGTATGACAATATTGTCCGTAAAGAAGACGCGCGCCAGTTGCTGGAACAGGCGATCATTGCCGGGCTCAGACCTGATGCCACCTATGCGAAAACCCTGTTGTCATATATTGGCGAGGCACGGTCGTTTCGTTGGGCTGTGGTCAAGGGAAACACCGGCCCGCAAGGCGCACCAGAGCCGTCCGAGGATCAGATTAACACCTATTATCAGGAAAATCCCGGCGATTTCACGGCCCCGCTGACCCGCAAGATTTCCTATGTCTGGATCACGCCGGATCAATTGTCAGCGTCACTGGAAATTGAAGAAGACGCTTTGCAAAAACTTTATGACAGCCAGCCACAGCGGTTCAACGTTCCGGCCCGGCGCATCGTTGACCGCGTGGTCTTTCCCGATCAGGCATCAGCGGAAGAAGCGATGGCTGAACTGAACAGTGGCAGCAAAACCTTTACTCAGGTGGTTGAAAGCCGCGGCCTTACGGTTGGTGATGTGGCCCTTGGTGATGTGCAAAAGGAAGATCTGGCCAGCGGCGCCCGTGAAGGGGTTTTTGCGCTGACAGACCCTGGCATTGCCGGTGTGCTGAACTCTGAATTTGGCCCGGCGATTTATCGCATCAATGCCATACTGGAGGCGCGACTAACCACATTTGAAGCGGCGCGCGAAGGGCTGCGCGAAGAACTTGCAGCTGAAACCGCCGTTGGGCAGATCGACGACCGCATCGTCGAGATTGATGACCTGCTGGCGGATGGGGTCTCTTTGGAAGACATCGCTGACGAAACCGATCTTTCGTTTGGAACGATTGACTTAACCGCCGACAGTGCTGATGGCATAGCGTCCTATGACGAATTTCAGACCGAGGCAAATACGGTCACGCAAAGCGATTTCCCGGAGGTTCGTCAACTGGCAGGCGGCGGCATTTTCGCGCTGCGCCTTGACGCTGAGGTTCCACCAACGCTGATCCCGCTGGATCAGGTTCGCCCTCTTGTCATTGACGGCTGGAAAACCGCCGCAAACCACGCGGCACTGGTTAAAAAGGCCGAAGGGCTGCGGTTGCTTCTTGCTTCGGGCGGTGACTTCAAAAATCTGGAGCTGGAAAGCCGCGAAGAACTGAATATGCGGCGTGACGCATTTGTCGAGAATGCGCCGGTTGACACGGTTCGCGATGTCTTTGAACTGGCACTTAACGACGTGGCGATTGTTGCCGGTGACTCTTCGGTGATACTTGTACGCCTGACAAATGTGATCCCCTTTGCGGTTGACCGAGCGGATAACGCCGAAGTGCTGGCCAATCTGCAAAACCAGTTTGGTGACCAACTGGCGGGTGATGTGTTTCAGGCTTTTGCCACCAATCTGCAAGACGCCGCTGGTGTGACGGTCAATCAGGCTGTCATCAACGCCGTGCACGCACAGCTTACCGGCACCGGCGGTGTGCCGGTCAACAATGCGCCTGCCCACAACCGGATGCCATAGGCCTGCACAATATGGCCATAACCCCGACCTTTGCGGATTTTAAGGCCGGTTTTGACTCCGGTCAAAATCAGGTGCTGTATACCCGGCTGGCGGCTGATCTGGACACGCCGGTTTCGCTGATGCTGAAGCTGGCGCAGGCCAGTAAAGACAGTTTCATGCTGGAAAGCGTGACCGGCGGTGAAGTGCGCGGGCGCTATTCCGTGATCGGCATGAAGCCAGACCTGATCTGGCAGTGTCATGGGGAAAAATGCACCCTGAACCGCGAAGCTCGGTTTGATGCGGCGGCATTTGTGGAACTTGATGGTGATCCGCTTGCTGAACTGCGCCACCTGATTGAAGAGAGCAAAATCAAAATGCCCGCCGATCTGCCGCCGATCTCTGCCGGTCTGTTTGGTTATCTGGGCTATGATATGATCAGGCTTGTAGAGCATTTGCCTGACGTCAATCCTGATCCCTTGGGCCTGCCTGACGCGGTGATGATGCGCCCCACGGTGGTTGTGGTTTTGGACGGTGTAAAGGGCGAGGTTACGGTTGTCAGCCCGGCCTGGGCAAACAGCGGCCTGTCAGCCAAAGCGGCCTATGCACAAGCGGCAGAGCGTGTGATGGACGCGGTGCGCGATCTGGACCGGCATCCGCCAAGTGAAACCCGCGATCTGGGTGATGTTTTTGAGGTGGCAGAGCCAGTTTCCAACACCACCAAATCCGAATATTTCGCGATGGTTGAGAAAGCCAAGGAATATGTGCGTGCGGGCGATGTGTTTCAGGTGGTCCCGTCCCAACGCTGGTCTCAGGATTTCAAATTGCCGCCGTTTGCGCTGTTTCGTGCCCTGCGCCGGACCAACCCGTCGCCCTATATGTTTTTCTTCAATTTTGGCGGCTTTCAGGTGATTGGCGCCAGCCCGGAAATTTTAGTGCGGGTTGTCGGTGACGAGGTGACCATCCGCCCGATTGCCGGGACCCGACCGCGTGGCAAGACTGCGGCGGAAGATTCGGATTATGAGGCCGATCTGCTGGCGGACCCCAAAGAACGCGCAGAGCATCTGATGCTGCTTGATCTGGGGCGCAACGATGTGGGTCGGGTGGCCAAAATCGGCACGGTTGATCCGAACGAACAGTTTATTATCGAACGCTATTCCCATGTGATGCACATTGTGTCCAACGTGGTTGGCCGGCTGTCAGAGGATCACGACGCCCTGTCCGCGCTTTTGGCCGGATTGCCTGCCGGAACGGTATCGGGTGCGCCGAAAATACGCGCCATGCAGATTATTGATGAGCTTGAGCATGAAAAACGCGGCGTATACGGCGGTGGTGTCGGGTATTTTTCGGCAGGTGGTGACATGGATATTTGCATTGCGCTGCGCACGGCGGTTTTAAAGGACCAGACGCTTTATGTGCAGGCGGGCGGTGGCGTGGTTTATGACAGCCAGCCAGAGGCTGAGTATCAGGAAACCATCAACAAATCCAAAGCCCTGCTGCAGGCCGCGGCAGAGGCCGGGATGTTCGTGAAGGGCAGCGTTCAGTAGGGGGACAAGCCATGCAAAACCTGAAAATCGACTATGTGGAATTTCAAACCGGCGATATTGAAAAATCCAAAGCCTTCGCCGCGCAAGCGTTTGGCTGGGAATTCATCGACTATGGCCCGGCCTATGCGGATATTCAAAAGGCGGGTCTTGGCGGAGGATTGAACGCCCAGACCGAAGGCGGTGGTCTGCCACCGCTGGTTGTGTTAAAATCAAACGATCTGGAAGCGGCACTTGTGCAGGTGACAGACGCGGGCGGCGTTATCACCAAACCGATTTTTTCGTTCCCCGGCGGGCGGCGGTTTCAGTTTCGCGAACCCGGCGGCAATGAGCTGGCGGTTTGGTCGGGCGGCTGACAGCCATATCCCTTTAACGCACCGACATTATCCGGGGCTTGTTTTCAGCTGGTCCTACGGCAGTCATCAGCTTGGAACAGTCATTTAAATAGGCCAATACCTCGGTGCGCAGGTGGTTAATTTCTATCGAAATCCAGGTATATTTGCCCTGCTGCCGGCGAATCAAAAAACCGCCCTGGTCCATTTTACGCAGATGAAAAGACAATGTTGACGCTGACAGACCAGATTTTTGCCGCAGCTGCTCAAACGAATAGCCGGAGTGACCTTTAGCAAGTAAAATATCACTGAGCATCTGGCGGCGGCGATGGGCGATGGCGTCAAAAAACCGGGCCCGTTTCATTTGGATTTCACTTGGTTTCATGGTAAATCTCCTGCCTTGTTAGGCGTGCTAGACTAAACTACTAAACCGGTTTAGTGGATCAGTATTAAAATTTCGTTGGCAAACGTAACCAGCTGTTTTTATGTCGCTAAATCCGATTAGATAAGCGTTTAATATTCCTTCCGGTTCTTGTTAAAGTTCGACTTATTCCCGAAGAATATTTTGTATCCGCTTGCGAGCACACCTTAAGGGTGATTCAAATTCACCATTTTTCTCTGTAGCTGTCACAACAGCCAAACCGCGACCAACGCGTTTTACGCGAAAGTGGCGCGTCAATCCCCGCCTGAACCGCACAAAGTCTACACATTGTTGCCCGGCCGCACCGATTGTCAGACAAAACTGTCTATCCACTCAACCAAATCTAAATAGATTGTTGGCACCTCTGCCCGGTCGGTTGGGCGCGGAGTGTCGTTTCCGGGATTTGCACCGCAAAGCGCATCGAGGTTTTTATTCGGGTTCGGGTCAGGCAGCTACGGCGATTGCGTCTTAACGGTATCAACATTGAACGGCACTGTACATCAGACCAGCTGCGCCAGATTTCAAAAGCAATCCGACGACAATGTGAAGGTCAAAAAAAAACGCCGCAAATCAAAGAATTATAAAAACCACGGCAACCAACCGGAGATGCCGCCGCCGGTTATGTTGTCTTAGCCAGTTCCGCCAGATCGCGCGCCACCGCAAACGCGCCTTTCATACGGTCGCCGTCGCGCCGCCAGTCACGCCGCACCACCAATTTGTTGTCCCGCACCTTGGCCAGCCCGCCCTGGGAGTTGATAAAATCAACCAGCCCGGCAGGATTGGCAAACCTGTCGTTGTGAAACTGGATGGTTCCGCCTTTGGGTCCGCCATCCAGCCGGGCAATTCCCGCGCGTTTGCACATGGATTTCACCCGAACGATATTCAGCAACGTGTTCACTTCACGTGGCAGCTTGCCAAAACGGTCGATCAGTTCGGCCGCAAAGCCTTCCAGCTCTACCTTGCTGTGCAGATCAGACAGCCGCCGGTACAGCCCCAGCCGCACATCCAGATCAGGCACAAAACCCGCCGGGATCAGCACCGGTACGCCAAGGTTGATCGACGGTGCCCATGTGTCATCCGCTTCGCTTAAACCCTCCAAGGCCCCTGCCTTCATCTTGGCAATCGCCTCTTCCAGCATGGACTGATAAAGCTCGTAACCCACTTCGCGCACCTGCCCGGATTGCTCATCCCCCAGCAGGTTCCCGGCCCCGCGAATATCCAGATCCTGACTGGCCAGCGTGAACCCTGCGCCCAGACTGTCAAGCGAGCCCAACACCCGCAGCCGCTTTTCTGCCGTGCGGGTCAGGCGCGTGCGCCGTTTGGTTGTCAGATAGGCATAGGCGCGGGTTTTAGAGCGCCCCACCCGTCCCCTGATCTGGTAAAGCTGCGCCAGACCGAACATATCGGCCCGGTGGATGACCATTGTGTTGGCGCTGGGGATATCCAGCCCGCTTTCCACAATCGTGGTGGCCAGCAGCACGTCATATTTGCCGTCATAAAAGGCGTTCATGCGGGCGTCCAGCGTGCCCGCCGCCATTTGGCCATGCGCCACAACGAATTTCAGTTCCGGCAGCTGATCCTCTAAAAACGCTTCAATTTCAGGCAGATCGGCGATCCGCGGCACCACATAAAAGCTTTGCCCGCCACGGTAATGCTCGCGCAGCAGGGCTTCGCGGATGGTCACGCCGTCAAATTCGCTCACGTAGGTGCGGATGGCCAGACGGTCCACCGGCGGGGTGCCGATGATTGAAAGATCACGCACGCCGGACAGGGACATCTGCAACGTGCGCGGGATCGGCGTGGCGGTCAGGGTCATAACGTGCACGTCGCTGCGCAGTTGTTTCAGGCGTTCTTTGTGGGTGACGCCAAATTTTTGTTCCTCGTCTATGACCAGCAGGCCAAGATTGTGAAACTTCAGCCCTTTGGCCAGCAGGGCATGGGTGCCGATGATGATATCAACCGAGCCTTTGGCCAACCCTTCACGCGCCTCAGCGGCATCATTGGCCGACACAAACCGCGACAACTGCCGCACGGTGATTGGCGGGCCGCGAAACCGGTCTTCAAAGCTTTTGAAGTGCTGGCGCGACAACAGGGTGGTTGGCGCGATAACCGCCACCTGCACACCCGCCATCGCCGCCACAAAGGCCGCCCGCAGCGCCACTTCGGTCTTGCCAAACCCCACATCACCGCAGATCAGGCGGTCCATCGGGCGGCCGGATGCCAGATCGGCCAGAACATCCTCGATTGCATGCAGCTGATCGTCGGTTTCACTAAAGGGAAACCGCGCGGCAAAGCTGTCATAGGCGCCGTCTATCGGTTCCATAACCCTGGCCTTGCGCAACGCGCGTTCGGCAGCCACACGAATAAGTTTGTCGGCAATATCGCGGATGCGTTGTTTCAGCCTGGCCTTTTTGGCCTGCCACGCCCCGCCGCCAAGCCGGTCCAGCATGGCCGTTTCCTGCCCGTATCGCGACAACAGTTCGATGTTTTCAACCGGCAGGAACAGGCGGTCTCCGCTCGCGTATTCCAGCGCGATGCAATCATGCGGTGCGCCTGCTGCGGTGATGGTTTCAAGGCCCGTATAACGCCCGATGCCATGATCCACATGCACAATCAGATCACCGGGGGTCAGGCTGGTCGCCTCGGTCAGAAAATTTTCCGCCCGGCGCTTGCGCTTTGGGGCGCGGATCAGGCGGTCGCCAAACACATCCTGTTCGCTGATCACCGTCAGTCCCGGCGCTTCAAACCCGTGCTCCAGCGCCCAAACCACCAAAAACAGCCCGCCCCCGCCCTTTGGTATATCGCCAAACTGGGCGATATTAACCGCGCCCGTGGCACCGCTGTCTTCCAGCAATCCGGCCAGCCGTTCCCGTGCGCCTTTGGAATATGAGGCAATCACCACCTGCCCGCCCGCGCGTCTGGCCGCAATGTAATCTGCCAGCACACCAAACAGGTCCGCGTCCTGAACCTGCCGTTCCGGCGTAAAATTCCGCCCGATCCGGCCTGCCGCATCTATGACATTCAGGCCGGTGCTTTGTGGCAGCACCACAAATTTGCGAACATCATGGGCAGCTGTGGCCGCAGCAAACGCGGCCTCGTCCAGATATAACAATTCCGGCGGGCAGGGTTTGTAAACCGTATCGAGCCGCGATTTGGTGTTCAGCGCTTCGGCACGGGTCTCGTATTGATCTTTGACGGTGCTCCAGCGGTCAATCCGCGTGGGCGTTGCGTGGTCATCAAAACAAAGCGTGGCAGCGGGCACATAATCAAAAACCGTGGCCAGTTCTTCGTGGAAAAACGGCAGCCAGTGTTCCATGCCGGAATGTTTGCGCCCGGCGCTGACAGCTTCATACAGCGGATCGTCCGTTCCCGCCGCGCCAAACGCATGCCGGTAATTTTGCCGGAACCGCTGAATGGCGGCGTCATCCAGAATAACCTCTGACACCGGGGCCAGCTCAATGCGGTCAAGCTTTTCTATGGTGCGCTGGCTGGATGGATCAAACCGGCGCACGCCGTCCAGCACGTCGCCAAACAGATCCAACCGTACGGGGCCGCTGTCACCCGGTGGGTACACATCGATCAGACCGCCGCGCACCGCAAAATCGCCGGGCTCAGTTACTGTTGGTGACTGCGCATACCCCATACGCACCAAAAATGCCCGAAGCGCAGCCTCGTTGATTTGCTTGTTGACTGTGGCGCTGAAACTTGAAGCGGCAACAAGGGCCGGAGCAGGCACCATTTGGGTTGCGGCGTTCACGGTGCTCAACAAAATGTAGGGCCGCGCAAAACCCTGTGCCAGTATCGCCAGCGTGGCCATTCGGGCGGCGGAAATTTCCGGATTGGGCGACATGCGGTCATAGGGCAGACAATCCCATGCCGGCAATATGAACACCGGCAGATGCGGCGCAAAAAACTGCAATCCCCGGCGGGTTTCCTCCAGCCGTTTGTCGTCCCGCGCAATATGAACCACCGGTGCGTTTGTGGACGCCACCAGATCAGCCAAAAGCGAGGCGTCAAAGCCCTCGGGCGCACCACAAACCGTAAGCCGCAATTTATGATCCGGAGTTTTTGCCATCAGGGCCCGTGCCATACCAACCCAGCGGTTGCGCGCAAGTTAATTGTTACAAAACAGACGCACTAAGATTGTGCCACATGCCCCAGAACGCGGTGATGAAGATCGACACCAGCCCGATAAACTGGTTTACAAACCTTTGCCGGGTGATGTGGATGCGCAGATCGCTGCCGGTGGTGCCGCGCTGCCGGATGCGTCTTGCGCTGCGCACACTCAACAGCGCAACGATCGTCAGAGGGCCGACAATCAGCAAAATCGCCTGAAAAATCTCGATGTCGTACCAGAACCCCAAAATCCCCAGCATGCTAAGCAAAAACGTGGCAAACCCAACCACCCACAGCCCGGCCTGATCAATGATATTCAATATGCGGTTCACATTGACCCGCGCCAAAAGCTCCAGATCGTCTTGTGCCTCACCGCCAGCACGCCGCGCCCGCGTCACCGCGTCAAACGGCACGCCCATCGTCCAGTGGCTGGTGGACGACCATGTGACCGCCACGATGATCCAATACCAGATACTGGTAAAAGACCGTGTGTCGATAACCTCTATAACACCGGTATACCAATCCAAGGCTTGTCCTTTGTTGCTTGGCATTTTTTTCGCACACTACTGATTGATACGGGAATTTCCACCACCAAATCAGCATTTTTTCTTGAAGAATTGCCCAATTGCATGGCATGGCATTGTGGCATCATTCAGGAGAGATCATGCGCCCGACAGTTTCTGCCTACCCCGCCGCCCGCTCGCGGCGGCTGCGCCGCACGCCGGGCCTGCGGCGACTGGTGCGCGAAAGCGCGCTTTGCGTTGACGATCTGATCTGGCCGGTGTTTGTGCGCGACGGCGAAGAGATCACAGAACCGGTGGCAGCCATGCCCGGCGTTGACCGCCTGAGCATTGACCGGGCGGTTGAGGCGGCGAAATCGGCGGTTGATCTGGGGATTGGCGTGATGGCGTTGTTTCCCTATACGGACGAGACCCTGAAAACCGCCGACTGTGCAGAGGCGTTCAATCCGGACAATCTGGTCAACCGCGCAACCCGGGCGATCAAAGCCGAAGTGCCGGAATTGGCGATTATGCTGGATGTGGCGCTTGATCCTTACAACGCCGACGGCCATGACGGTTTGGTCAGGGATGGCATTGTGCTGAACGACGAAACCCTTGTTGCGCTTGAAAAACAAACACTGGTGCAGGCACAGGCCGGGGCGGACATCCTTGGGCCCAGCGACATGATGGACGGGCGTGTTGGCATGATGCGCAACGCGCTGGAAGCAAACGGCTTTCAAGACACGCTGATCATGTCTTACTCCGCCAAATACGCCTCGGCTTTTTACGGCCCGTTTCGCGATGCGGTGGGGGCCAGCGGGGCGCTGAAAGGGGACAAGAAAACCTATCAGATGGACAGCGGCAACACGGATGAGGCATTGCGCGAGGTGGCGCGTGATCTGGCCGAAGGCGCGGATATGGTGATGGTGAAACCCGGCATGCCCTATCTTGATATATGCCAGCGCGTAAAAGCGGAATTTGGTGCGCCCACCTTTGCCTATCAGGTGTCAGGCGAATACGCGATGATCCAGGCGGCAGCGCAAAACGGCTGGATCGACGGCGAAAAGGCCATGCTGGAAAGCCTGTTGGCATTCAAACGGGCCGGATGTGACGGCGTCTTGACCTATTTTGCCCCGAGGGTGGCAAAAATGCTTGCCGCATCGTAGGAACATTTCTGCCGATACCCCCAAGATATAGTGACAGCACGGCGCGAGTGTTCTATAGTGCGCCTCAGATCCGGCGTTTAAGACCGGGCAACAGCAGATATTGAGGGCACCCCATGACAGACTGGACCCGCCGCGCCTTTTTGGCTGCAGCCGGCGCAACCACCACCGGCTGTGTAAGCGGCATTGGCAACAGCGCCGGTGAACGTATCGATTACCGCGTCGATCTGGCGATCGCACAGATGTTTCAGGAAATTCCGGGGGCCCAGGATCTGGCGGACCGGGCGGCGGGCATGCTGGTGATGCCCAACGTGACCAAAGCCGGATTTGGCTTTGGCGCCGCCTATGGCGAGGGGTCGTTGCTGATTGGCAACGCGACGGTGGATTACTATTCCACCACGTCGGCCAGTTACGGGGTTCAGATCGGCGCCCAGCAGTTTGCCCATACCCTGTTTTTCATGAACGAAAACGCGCTGGCAGATTTTCGCGCGTCCAACGGTTGGGCGCTGGGGGCGGACGCCAGCTATGTTTTTCGCAACGAGGGTGACGGCGTGGGCGTGGACACCACAAAGCTGCGCTCGCCGGTGATTGCGGTGATTTACGGGCGGGCCGGATTGATCATCGGGGCGACCCTTGAAGGATCAAAATACACGCGCATTATTCGGTAGCGTGCGTGCCAATATTGCTGAACTTTGCGGCCAAAGCCGTTTTTCTGCATGCAGGCCGATAAAAATTACAGCTGGTAAATATCACCAAACTTCTTTTCCAGATAAGCCAGCAGAGGTTTCTCGCTGATCGCCTGTCCGGTGGCGTTCGTGATAATATCGGCAGGCTCGGACATACCACCGTGACGGTGAATGGTGCTTTGCAACCAGCCCATAGCGGCACCGGTTTTACCGTCCGCCAGATCGTCGTCCAGCAAAGGCACCGCGCTGCGCAGTGTCTGGTACAGCCCGCCCGCGTAAATATTGCCCAGTGAATAGGTCGGAAAATATCCAAACAACCCAACAGACCAGTGCACATCCTGCAGCACGCCGTTTGACGGCCTGTCAACGGCAAAGCCAAAGTCCGCCAGAAACCGGGCGTTCCACGCGCTTTGCAGATCATCAACTTCCAGTTCGCCCAAAATCAGCTGCCGCTCCAGCGAGAACCGCAGCATCACGTGCAGGTTATACTGCACCTCGTCGGCTTCCGTGCGGATGTAGCCCTGCCCCACCCTGTTAACCACCCGGAAAAATTCCCGCGCGTCGCGCACGCCAAAATCGCCAAATACATCGGTCATGCGTTTAAACAGCCAACCGCAAAACGGCTCTGACCGGCCCAGTTGGTTTTCAAATATCCGGCTTTGGCTTTCGTGCACGCCCATCGACGCGCCGCGACCGACTGGGGTTAACAGATGCTGTGCCGCGATCCCCTGCTCATAGCATGAATGCCCCACCTCGTGAATGGTGGAATAAAAGCAGTTGAACGGATTGGCCTCGTCAATGCGCGTGGTGATGCGGGTGTCCGTGCCGCTGCCCGACGAAAACGGATGCACCGCCTTGTCCAGCCGCCCACGGTTCCAGTCATAGCCAAACACGCCCGCCAGTTCGCGGGACATCTGCATTTGCAACGCGCTGTCAAAGTGGTGACCAAGTTCCGGGATATTGACCGCGCTTTCTGAAATCCGGCGGCGCAGATCCACCAGCCCAACCCGCAAGCGTCCCAGCAGATCGTCAAGCACCGCACCCGTCATGCCCGGTTCATAGTCATCAAGCAGCGCGTCATACAGATCGCCACCGTCACTAAGCGCCGCAGCTTCCTGACGCCGCAATTCCAGCACTTCTTTCAATGTTGGCGCGAAAGCCTCAAAATCATCGGCCGCGCGGGCCTCTGCCCAAATGCCCTGGGCTTTTGACGTCAGCGTTGCAATGCGCGTTGCCAGTTCGGCCGGAACCTTGGTGTTGCGCGTATAAGAGCGCCTGATCAGGCGCAAATTGGCGCGGGCCACGTCGTCAAGGGCGTTCCCGTCAAGCCGTTCCAGCCATTCGCCGACCTTTGGATCGGTTTTGCGTGCATGAATAACCGCACTTAACGCTCCGGACCATTCTGCCCGCTGATCGGCAGCCCCCTTTGGCATCATGGTTTCCTGATCCCAGCCAACCAGCCCGGCCACCTGACCAAGGGCCGAGGTTTGGCGCACATAGGCCATCAGTGTGTCATAAGTTTCCCGCATTTTCATGCCCTTATCGTAAAGACTGGACCACCGGATACTGGCTGACAAACCGCGCCCGCAGCACCATAACTATCAGCAATATCGCGCCTATCTGGTGGACAATCGCCACCTGCCAGGGCGCACCATAAAGCACCGTGGCGATCCCCAAAACCATTTGCAAAAGCACCATCGCCATCACCATGTTAAAGGCCGCTTTGATCTGGCGCAGCGGGCTTTGGCGGCTTTTCCACCACGCAAACGCCGCAAAAATAAACACCAGATACCCAAACATCCGGTGGTTAAACTGCACCAGCGCCGGATTTTCAAAAAAATTGCTCCAAACCGGTGTCAGCTCAAAACTCTCACCCGGCAAAAACGCTCCGTTCATCAATGGCCAGTCGATATAGCCGCGCCCGGCGTCGATCCCCGCCACCAGTGCGCCCAGCAATATCTGCGCCAAAACCAACAGCCCCAAAACAGACGCCAGGGATTGCGCCCCTGTTTCACGGTTGCGTTGTGCCTGCAACAATTCACGCCCGTCCCGCGCCAGCGCAAACAGATACCACGCGATCAACCCCATAATAATAAAAGCCAAACCCAGATGCAGTGCCAGCCGGTAAGACGCCACATCAACCATGCGTCCCGTCAGGCCAGATGCCACCATCCACCAGCCAAGCGCACCCTGCAACCCGCCAAGTACCCCGATCCCCAGCAACCGCCCGGTCCAGCCCGGCGGGATCAGACGGCGCAGCAAAAACCAGAAAAACCCAACGGCCCATACCAGCCCGATCATCCGGCCCAGTTGACGATGGCCCCATTCCCACCAGTAAATGCCCTTGAATTCTGACAGGCTCATACCTTCGTTTTGCAAGCGATACTCTGGCGTTGCCTGATATTTGGCAAAAACTTCCGCCCAGGCGGTTTCGCTGCGCGGCGGGACGGCCCCGGCAATCGGCTTCCATTCGGTGATTGACAAACCGCTGTCTGTCAGGCGCGTCAGCCCGCCGACCACGATCATCACCGCAACCATGCTAAATAGGATGGCCAGCCAATACCTTATGATACCGCGCCCGTCTTTGCGCGCCGCATCGATTATTCCGCCGGTAACCACGGCATCCTTTGTGGTACCGCTGCCAACCTCTTCAAAAATACTGCGTTTTTCTGCCATTCGCCCCTCCGCACTGGCTTATCTTTAGGGCGGCATCCACAGGCCCGCAAGGGCGTCAGCCCCGCGGCGGTCGTTTTTCGCCAAGCGCCCGCAAAATGCCGTGCAACGTGCGCACATCGGCGGTGGTCAGCGGCATCCGCGAGAACAGGTTGCGCAGGTTCAGCGCCATGCTTTCAGCCTTGTGCTCTGGAAAGAAAAACCCCACGTCGTCCAGTCTTTCATGCAGATGTTCGTTGAATTTCTCAACCTCTATGGCGCTGGCAAGCGGGGCATTGGCCGCCGGGCGCGTCACCAACGCCTGCCCGCCAAGCCGCCGCCATTCATAGGCCAGCAACAGCACACAGCCGGCCAGATTAAGCGAGCCAAAGGCCGGGTTGACCGGCACCGAAATCAGCGCATTGGCCCGCACCACATCGCGGTTTTCAAGCCCGGCCCGTTCAGGCCCAAACATCACGCCAACTTTTTGCCCGTCGGCCAGCATTTCGCGGGCCTGTTTCATGGCGTGTTCAGGGCTGACAACCGGTTTGGTCAGATCCCGCCCCCGCGCCGTTGTGGCAAAGACATAATTCATGTTTCCAAGGGCATCCGGTGTGTCGTCAAATATCTGCACCCCGTCCAAAACCCGCGCCGCACCGCTGGCCATCGCCACGGCTTTGGCGTTTGGCCAGCCGTCACGCGGCGCCACCAGTCGCAGATTTTCCAGTCCGAAATTCCACATGGCGCGCGTCGCGGCCCCGATGTTTTCACCCATTTGCGGACGCACCAAAACGAACACCGGTTGCGGCCCGCCCCAGCCTTCATCCCTTTGGTGATCCGTGCCCGACATTATTTCTCCGGTCTGTCCAGATTGCGTGATACGATGCACCCAAAGTGCACGCAAGGAGGCAAAACATGGCGTATGATGAAGGGTTGGCGCAGATCATGCGCGACGATCTGGCCGAAACGGACGGCATATCAAAGAAGAAAATGTTCGGCGGCATGGCGTTTATGCTGAACGGCAATATGCTGTGCGGCGTGCACAAAAACGGCGGCATGTTTCGGGTTGGCAAAGACAACGAAGCACAGGCGCTGGCGGTTGACGGCGCAGTACCGATGACCTTCACGGGGCGGAAGATGGGCGGCATGGTGGACATCAGTGATGAAGGTTTTGCAAGCGATACCTCACGTTTGGCGCTGCTGGAACTGGCACGGGAATTTGTTGGCGCCCTGCCCGCCAAATAGCATAGCGGCAGGCCATATATCCGTTGCCATCGGCATCCGCCCCGATTAGGTGACACCCCATGACCGCACTTGAAAAACCACAGATTTACCTGATAACACCGCCGGAATTTGAACTTCCGGCGATGCAAAATCAATTGGCGGAAATCCTGGACGCTACCGATATTGCCTGTCTGCGCCTGTCAATGGCGACAACCGACGAAAACGCCATTTCCCGGGCGGCAGACGGTTTGCGCGAAATCTGCCACGCCCGGGATGTGGCCATTGTGATTGACCAGCACTACCGCATGGTTTTGCGTCTGGGCCTTGACGGCGTGCACCTGAATTTCAACACCAGACTTTTGCGCGACGTGCGAAAGGACCTTGGCAGTGACGCCATTGTCGGTGCCTTTTGCGGCACCTCCCGCCACGACGGGTTAAGCGCGGGCGAGGCCGGTGCGGATTATATCAGTTTTGGACCGGTGACAGCCTCGGCGTTGGGTGACGGTAAAATCGTTGAAACAGAGGTCTTTGAATGGTGGTCACAAATGATCGAGGTGCCGGTGGTTGCCGAAGGCGGCTTGCGGCCTGCGGAAATAAAAGCACTGGCCCCGCACACGGATTTCTTTGCAATCGGCCCAGAAATCTGGCAGCACGACGATCCAAAATCAGCCCTGATGGCGCTGGTCTTTGACCTATAATCAATCCATTCTAAGCGCCGCGCACCCAATTTTTTGAAAAAGATTTGCAAAAAAATTTCGAAATTTCTTTTCCAGTCGCTTGATTACCCTCTGCAGTCACAAGTCCCAGCGCATGCCCTCGCGCACCTTGTCCTCGCAATATTTGGCCAGCGATTTGCGGTCCGCAAAATCCCGCACCCTGACCGGCGCGTGAAACACCACGAAAATCCGACCGGCCCGCCGGGCCCCAAGCGTTTTTAGCAAATGCGGCATGAACAGCATCTCGCCCCACCAGCCATAAAACCGCTGATCCTCGCCAACCGGCGCGCGGTAGGTCAGTGAAACCGGCTGTATCCACATAGCGTCAATCAGGCGGGGCTCGAAAAACGCGGCAAACAGCGTTGATTTAAACCCCAATACCCGGCGGGTGTCCGTGCTGGTGCCCTCCGGGAAAAACAACAGCCGGTCCCCGTGATCAAGCCGCGCCTCAAACAGCGCCTTTTGTTTGGCGGCGTCGCGTGATTTTCGCTGTATGAACACCGTGCCGGTGCCACGCGCGATCCAGCCGATCACCGGCCAGCCGCTGACCTCTGCCTTTGAAACAAAATAGACCTTTTGCGGCGCGTTCAGTGCAAAAATATCAAGCCAGGACGCATGGTTGCTGACCACGGCGCCCTTGTGGGTCATCGGTGTGCCCTCGCTCTGAACCCTTAAACCCATGATCAGCAAGCTGATATAACAGGTCACCTGCACAATGCGTTGTGACACCGGATGGCTTTTGAACGGATATTCAATCAGCCGGATCAAAATAAGGAAGATCAGAAACGTATAGATGATGGCCAAAATCAACAGCCCGCGCACCACAAGCAACACCCACGAGGCCAGCCCAATCGGTTCATCATCTGGCACGATGTCCGGGTTCCAGCTCACGCCGCGCCGCGGTGCTGACGTTTGATATAATTGTCCCGGTGCCGCCTGGACATGGCCTTGGTGTCCATCAGCAGGCACACATCTACGGTGTTAAAATCTTTGTCCACGTAGGCGCCTTCGCCGATTGACCCGCCCAGTCTTAGATACGCCTTGATCAGTGCGGGGGTTTGCGCCAGCGCCGCGTTCTTGTCCAAATCGGTCTTTGCAATCAAATCCATAGACCGAACACCATCGCCAATCGCTTTTGCCCGCATCGCGGCAGGTGCCAGATGACGATGGTGCAAATAGCTGAGCGACTGCGCGATCCGGTCTGCGTCTGTGCCGTGATAGCTGGCCACGCCAAACATCACCTCTATTTCATTTTCCAGCACATATTCCGCCAGACCGTTCCACAGATGATACATGGCAATGCCGCCACGGTGGTTTTTGTCAACGCAGGAGCGCCCAAGTTCCAGCAACCGCCTTCCGCTGTTGATCAACGGGCCAAGATCAAATTCAGCGGCGCTGTAAAAGCCTTTGTTGGCCTTGGCCACATCTCCCGGCAGCAGACGGTAAACGCCGATAACATGGTCCAGATCGCGTGGATCACGCCGCCGGTCAACCAAAAGCAGATGATCGTAAAAAGCATCAAAATCATCACATTCCAGGGCCTTGTCGTGGTCAACCGTTGGCCCGGTGGCCCCCAGCTCCTGTACAAACACCCGGTAGCGCAAACGCTGGGACGCCAGCAGATCCTGCCGATCTCTGGCCAGCCTTACGATAAAATGACGGTCGTTTTTCGCCATCGAAGTTGATTGCGCCCTGTTCAAACGGGGACGTGACACCAATGCAGACAAACAGCCCCCGGCCCGATGTCTTGATGGGTTATCTTGTCCCTTTGCCGGCTATTTTCAATGTTTGGCACGCAAAAGCAACTGTTTCTGATGCCTCAAAAAAGTGCATATTAAGACTAATTAACCACTTTAAGTTGAATATCATTTCCGCTACAACATCGCTATTCTTCATCGAAGGCTTGGACCAATTGGATGTGTGCTGACAGGATAACCACTTTACCGGCGTGTTTGAAATTAACGGTGATCTTTCCGTCAACTACGGATTGCACCTGCCCCAGCCCCCAATCCCTGCGCTGTGGATGGTGCACCAGATTTCCGGGCTCAAGCACCGAATGGGCCGCGCCGCTCACAACGCAGATGCCTTTGATCGTAGGCAATGGCCGTTATGTCTAAGGATAATTTTGATCTTTCCGCCCTGCTGAGTTCGCGCATATGTCACGATCTCATAAGCCCCCTGGGCGCGGTTAGCAACGGGTTGGAACTGCTGTCGATGACCGGCCAGCCCCATTCGCCCGAATTCAAGCTGATCTCTGACAGCATCGACAACGCAACCTCAAAAATCCGGTTCTTTCGGGTGGCGTACGGATCAGCCCCAAGGGGCGTAACGCTGGCCATGCCGGAAATACGCTCGGTTCTGGCTGATAATTTTCGGGGCTCCCGTATCGAGGTCCATTGGCATCCAAGCCATGAAATTCAACGCCACGATGTGAAAACCGCCTTTTTGGCGATCCAGTGTCTGGAAACCGCTTTGCCCTACGGCGGCCGGATTGATGTATATTTTGATCAGGGTGGCTATAAAATCACAGCGGACGCTGAGAAAATGCGCATTGTTGCCGCTCATTGGGCCGGATTGCTGGGTCAGGACGTTGATTTGAAGCTGACAGCGGCCCTTGTGCAGTTTGGCGTGTTGCAGGAAATGACGCGCTGGCGAAAACCGTCGCTGGAGGCACTGATCACCGATGACCGGATTGTTCTGAAGTTTTAACGGGTGTAATAGCCGGACGTCACACACATAAATTGTGGCCGGGTGTCAATGCCGCGTTAAGCCGTCACGAAACCGGCGCATGTTTTCCTGATAATGAACCGCAGACGCCCGCAACCTTTTGATCGCAGCCTCATCAAGCGGGCGGATCACCTTGCCCGGCATGCCCACAACCAACGAGCCGTCTGGAATTTCTTTGCCTTCAGTGATCAGCGACCCGGCCCCGATCAGGCAATTCTTGCCTATTTTTGCACCGTTCAGCACAGTTGCGCCCATACCGATCAACGAGGTATCGCCGATCGTGCAGCCGTGCAGCATTGCCTTATGCCCGATGGTGCAGTTTGCCCCAATGGTCAGGGGAAACCCCATATCAGTGTGCAGCACCGCGTTTTCCTGAATGTTGCTGCCCGCCCCAATGGTGATGCGTTCGTTGTCACCGCGCAAAACCGCGCCAAACCATACAGACGCGCCCGACTGCACCAGAATGTCACCGATCACATGAGCACCGGGCGCCACCCAGAAATCTTTGTCATCGGGAAACTGTGGTTCAACCCCGCTTAGACTATAGACACTCACGACGCCCTCCCGGCAAATTCTTCGTTCAGCCCTCGCACGTGGTCCACCAGTCCCGGCTGGCGCTGGCGTTTAAGGCGTTCGGCAATCAGGATGGTCTTCAGCTCTGCCTCGCAACGATCCAGATCTTGATTGACAAGCACATAATCATATTCGCCCCAATGGCTGATTTCCGCACGCGATTTCGCCATGCGTTCCGCCACGGTCTTGGCACTGTCCTGTGCGCGGGCTTTCAGACGCCGTTCAAGCTCTGCAATGCTTGGTGGCAGGATGAAAATGCTGACCACGCTGTCTTTTAAGGATGAATTGCTGATCTGCTGTCCGCCCTGCCAGTCAATGTCAAACAAGATATCCCGGCCCGCGTTCACCGCGGCCTCAACCGGTTGTTGCGGTGATCCGTAAAGATATCCAAACACCTCTGCGTGCTCCAGCATTTTACCGTCTGCCACCATCTGCTGAAAGTCTTCGCGTGCGGTGAAAAAATATTCCCGTCCGTCAACCTCACCTTCGCGCGGTGCCCGGGTGGTGGCGGAAACAGAAAACCGCAGACTGTCGTCCCACGCCATCAGCCGTCGCGCCAGCGTGGTTTTGCCGGCACCGGACGGCGAAGACAAAATAATCAGCAATCCCTGCCGCTTGTCTTGAGAATCTGCCATATTATTCAACGTTCTGAACCTGTTCGCGCATCTGGTCGATCACCGTTTTCAGGTTCAATCCGATGGCCGTCAAGTCGGCGGAACCGGATTTGGAACACAGCGTATTGGCCTCGCGGTTAAATTCCTGCATCAGAAAATCAAACTTTCGCCCGATCACACCTTTTAGCTGCAACAAATCCTCTGCTGCCTTAACGTGGGTTTGCAGGCGATCCAGTTCTTCGGTGACATCCGCTTTGATTGCTAGAATTGCCAGTTCCTGCGCCACCCTGTCCGGGTCGGCACCTTCGGCATTATCCATAATACCTGCCAGATTGGCGCGAAATTTCGCCGCCTGGGCTGCGCTGCGGTCGTTTGCCGCCTGCGTTGCCGCCTCAACAAGTCCGCGCACCTGTTTTAACTGTCCATCCAACACCACGCCGATGGACGCACCCTCGTCCGCACGGGCCCCGGCAAAATCCGCAACCAGCGGCGCAATATCTTTTTGCAATGCATTGATCAGCTCCGCCGGATCACCGTCATCCGGCGCACTTATGTCCACCACACCGCGCAGTCCCAGCAGCGCGGCACCTGAACTGGCCGCCAGATTTACACCCTGCGCCCGCGCTTCATCCTCTGCCAGCTTTAAAGCACTGATTACCCTCGATAATTGCCCGGTATCCAGCGCCACATGGCCCGCGCACTCGGCCCGCTGCATCCGCAGGGTCAAGGTTACATTCCCCCGTCCGATTTTCGCCGCTATGGCTTTGCGCAGGGGTGCCTCAACCGCATCCATTCCCTCTGGCAGACGCAGGCGGATATCCAGCCCCCGCGCGTTCACGCTGCGAATTTCCCAATTCCAACTGACAGCGCCCAAATCGCCCTGCCGCGCTGCAAATCCGGTCATAGAGTTAACCATTTAACGAAATTTGCCTCTTATTTGCGCTTTTTCTGTCTTATTAAGGATTGAGAAAGCTTTACGAACATAGGGTTAACAAATCCATTTCTGTTTCACAACAAAGCTTCGCAAAGTGGCGTCATTAACCGGCATTCAGGAGCAGACAAAATGGAGACCGATCAATCGCGGCGATCGAATGTGGCGCTGCTTAACTGCAGTAAAAAACAAATGAAAAACCCGATTCTTGTCGATTTGCTGAAGTATTGGGAACGTCTGCGGGCCGGGCGTATTGCGCCTATGCGCTCTGAAATCAATCCGCGCGAGATTGAAAGCGTGCTGGAACACGCTTTCATTCTGGAAAAAATCGCCACCGACAATATCCGTTTTCGCCTGGCCGGGGCAGAGTTGTGCAATCTGATGGGGATGGAGGTGCGCGGCATGGCGGCCACAGCGATCATCGAGGTGTCGCACCGCGCAGAATACGCAACGGTCGTGTCCGATATTTTCAGCACACCGGAAATTGTTGAGTTCGAGTTGGCACATACACGCCCGGTGCTGGCACCGCTGCGGGCCGATATGTTGTTGTTGCCCATGAAAAACGATCTGGGTCAGATCCAGCGCATTCTTGGTGCCGTTGTCACCGATGGACCAGTGGGAACCCCTCCGCACCGGTTTTCCATCACCTCAAAAAAGGTCACCCGAATCGTTGCCGCCGAAGCCGGAGAAAAACGCGGCCTGCTGCCGGGATTTGCCGAAGACAGCCCACGGTTTAGCGGCCAGAACCCCGCCACCGAAACAAAGCCCGGGCAACCCTATCTTCGGCTGGTCAAATCCGACGACTGAAATATTACCCTGTCGCGCGCTGTTTCTGCTCGCGTTGTGACAATTCTTCAGACACCAAAAACGCCAGTTCCAGCGATTGTGATGCGTTCAGCCGTGGATCACAGGCCGTGTGATACCGGTGCGAAAGATCCTCGTCCGAAATCGCCCGAACGCCGCCGGTGCATTCGGTCACGTCCTGACCGGTCATTTCAAAATGCACGCCGCCGGGATGGGTGCCCTCGGCCTGATGGATGGCAAAAAATTCCCGCACTTCGTGCAAAACCAGATCAAAGGGTCGGGTTTTATACCCGGTTGCCGATTTGATCGTGTTCCCGTGCATGGGATCACAGCACCAAACCACATGCCGGCCTTCCGCCTGCACCTTCCCAATCAGTTTGGGCAGATGGTCGCCAACTTTTCCGGCGCCAAAACGATTGATCAGCGTCAACCGGCCCGGTTCGTTTTCAGGATTTAGCGTATCCATCAACCGCATCAGATCGTCGGTGGTCAGGGTTGGCCCGCATTTCAGGCCAATCGGGTTTTGCACGCCTTTGCAAAATTCCACATGTGCGCCGTCCGGTTGCCGCGTGCGGTCGCCAATCCACAGCATATGGCCGGAACCGGCAATCGGCAGGCCGGTGGTGCTGTCTATCCGGCACAGCGCCTCTTCATATTCCAGCAACAGTGCCTCGTGCGAGGTATAAAAATCCACCGTGGACAGCGAATGCGAGGTTGCGCCATTCACACCGGCGGCGGTCATGAAATCAAGCGAATCTGATATCCGCGCCGCCAGTTCGCGGTATTTGTCCGTGGCCTTGGCATCACCGGTAAAACCAAGCGTCCAGGAATGAACGTGGTGAATATCCGCATAGCCGCCCTGCGAAAATGCCCGCAACAGATTAAGCGACGCCGCCGCCTGCGTATAGGCGCGCAGCATGCGCTCGGGATTTGGAACGCGGGCAGATTCAGTGAAATCAATTTCGTTGATGATGTCACCGCGGTAACTGGGCAGTTCCACCCCGTCAATTGTCTCAAAGTCAGCAGAGCGCGGCTTGGCGAATTGCCCGGCCATGCGGCCAATTTTAACCACCGGACATTTGGCGCCATAGGTCAAAACCACCGCCATCTGCAGCATCACGCGGAAGGTATCGCGAATGGTATCCGCAGAAAACTCGCCAAAACTTTCAGCACAATCACCGCCCTGTAACAAAAAGCCATTTCCCAACGCCACCTGCCCCAGTTGCGTGGTCAGATTTCTGGCTTCTCCGGCAAAAACCAGCGGCGGGTATTTTGACAGCCGGGTCTCAACCGCGCCAAGCGCCTGTTGATCCGTATAGCTTGGCATCTGAACACGCGGCTTTGAACGCCAATCAGATTTATCCCAGTTCTTCGCCATGAGGTGTTCCCGGTGGTATATGTTGCAAGTTGCCTCTATAGGCGGGCAATCTTGATTTGGCCAGTGAATTAAGCCCGATAAAGTCTTTGGTCTGAACGATTTCTTCTTGATCCCGCCCAGCAATTTTGCTTTGGCTTTTGCAGTGTTCTTTCGGTGGCCCGATTCCGAACAGCGCGGGCATTTAATCAAAGGGATCGACACTTTGACGGCAGAGCGTCCTGAAATCAAACCCCGGCATTTCACGTTCCTGCTGATGAGCAATTTTTCAATGTCATCCTTTGCCGCGGCCATCGAACCCTTGCGGATTGCCAACAGGATCAGCAGCAGCGTGGCCTATGAATGGCGGCTGGTTGGCGAAGGCGGCGAAAAAGCCGTTGCCTCTAACGGTGCCACATTCTTGCTGGATGGCGGGTTGGAAGACGTGTCGCGCGACGACACGCTGTTGTTGTGCGGCGGATTGGGCATCAAAAGCGCCACAACCAAGCCGATCCTCAACTGGGTAAGGCGCGAATCCCGCAAAGGCATCAAAATCGGCGGCCTTTGCACCGCGTCTTATACGATGGCCAAGGCGGGATTGCTGAACGGCAAGAAATGCACCATTCACTGGGAAAACCACGATGCGTTTTTGGAAGAGTTTCCGGATGTTGATCTGACCAAATCAATTTATTTGGTGGACGGCAACCGCTATTCCAGCGCCGGCGGCATGTCTTCGCTTGATCTGATGCTGAACGTCATTGCCTCTGATCACGGGCAGGAACTGGCCAACGAGGTGGCCGATCAGATGATCTATACCTCTATCCGAACCGACCGCGACGAGCAGCGCCTGTCGATCCCGGCGCGTATCGGGGTGCGGCACCCAAAGCTGTCCACGGTCATTCAGATGATGGAAGCCAATATCGAAGAACCGGTTTCGCCGTCGATACTGGCCAAGGATGTGGGCATGTCCACGCGCCAGCTGGAGCGGTTGTTCCGGCGCTATCTGAACCGCTCGCCCAAACGCTATTACATGGAATTGCGCCTGCAAAAAGCCCGCAACCTGTTGATGCAAACCAATATGTCGGTGATCAACGTGGCCCTTGCCTGTGGATTTTCATCGCCCTCGCATTTTTCCAAATGTTACCGGTCGCATTATGAGACCACGCCCTACCGCGAACGTGGCTCGCAGGCGTCTTTGTCGTAATTCTGCAGCGACCGCCAGAATTCCGCGCTGACAGGATTTCAATTTTGTGCTATTAAGTGTATGGAAAATAACATTCATTTTCCTGTTTTGGATCCGAAAATTTCTGCAAATAGGCAAATCAAGGACGACCGGATGATCAAAAAGAACCTGACAATACATGCATTATTGGCGCCGGCCACCTTCCTGATGTGCACATATTCGTTTGCCACAGCACAGGAAACCACGCAGTTTTCACCTGCTTACGACGCCGGTGATCTGGAAAATATCATCGTCAGGATAGAGGGCGCGGAAAGCACCGAACTGCCGGTCAGCGACATCCATTTTGACATTGTCACCTGGGACGGCGGCGCGGCTGACGTTCTGACATTGCCAAATCAGGCAGGGCGTGATCCGTTCACCTGGAAATTTTACGGTGCCGTTCTGGTGGTGGCCGGTGGCAAGCTGTTCCGCGACGGCGGCGGTGTTTGCAGCGCGTGGGAAAATGATATTTCAGTCTGCTCGGTTGAATGTGACGGCGGACATTTCTTTTTGAAGCGCGATTTGGGTGGCGAACAAAATATCGTCACGCTGAACATCGCTCCGATGCCCAACCTGATCAGCGGCGACACCACCGCTGCCATTCGCATCGGCACCTGCGGCGATGGCGGGGATGGCGACGAAATCCTGCTGGATGTGACGGGCGGCAATTCAACCACCATTCAGTTTTCACGCTTTGCTGAAACAGATTGAGTTGCCGATTTTTTGATGGCGTAAAAAGAACGACCTCGATCCCCGCCACCCAAGCG
Organism: uncultured Rhodobacterales bacterium; assembly: GCA_964480735.1. Taxonomy (GTDB): domain Bacteria; phylum Pseudomonadota; class Alphaproteobacteria; order Rhodobacterales; family Rhodobacteraceae; genus UBA5972. Next base: position 19,067 of record CAYZQS010000013.1, on the reverse strand, counting down.
TTCGACCGAACGCCGGGCGGTCAGCCCGCCCCGTCGGAGCCCCTTTGGGCGTGAGACAAAAAGTGTGGTGCCCGCGGCCGGACTTGAACCGGCATGACCCAGAGGTCGAGGGATTTTAAGTCCCTTGTGTCTACCTATTCCACCACGCGGGCAGGCAGGCGCGAACATATCCGCGTGGCTTGGATTGTAAAGACGGTGTTGCGGCTAATTCGTTCCGGCAAACCGCGCCTGCATTTCCTCGCGCGCCTCGTCGGTGATTTTAGCAAACAGGACCTCAGGCACTGCGAAGGCGTGGCCGGCAGGCAATGCGCCCAGTGCAGTTGCAATGTCGGTCGGCCAAGCGTCGTCATTCGTCAACATCGCCTCTAAGATCGATTTACCGGCATCCGGGATAAACGGTGCGGACAGCACACCATAAAGACGGATCAGGTTCAGCGCAAAACGAATGATCGCAGCAGCCGCTTCAGGGTCTGATTTATACGCGGTCCAGGGGGCCGCATCCTGCAGATATTCATTTCCGGCCGCCCAGATTGCCCGCAGGTCTGTTGCAGCCTTGCGCAGCTCGATGGCGTCCATATGGGCTTGATAGGCTTCAAAATGCCGGGTGATCGTGGTGATCGCCCAATGGCCGTGATCATCAGGCGAATTTTCATGTTCCGCCGCGTTCAGCCCGCCCGTGGGCACCACTTCACCCCATTTGGAGCGGCAAAACTTTGTAACGCGCGAAACGAAATTGCCCAGCACATCGGCCAGATCTTTGTTGACCGAGGCCTGAAAATTTTCCCATGTGAACTCGCTGTCAGAGTTTTCCGGTGCGTGGCTCAATAGCCACCAGCGCCAGTAATCAGACGGCAGAATATCAAGCGCCTGATCCATGAACACGCCGCGCCCTTGCGAGGTTGAAAACTGCCCGCCGTCGTAATTCAGGTAGTTGAAGGATTTGATGTAATCCACCAACTTCCACGGCGCACCCGAACCCATGATTGTGGCTGGAAACGACAGCGTGTGAAACGGCACATTATCCTTGCCCATAAACTGCACATATCGCACGTCATCCGCCCCCATATCCGTGCGCCACCAGCGCTGCCATGCGCGGTCGTCCAACCCGTTGGCATCGGCCCATTCGGCGGTTGCCGAAATATATTCAATCGGCGCGTCAAACCACACGTAAAAGACCTTGCCTTCCATACCGGGCCAGTCATTGTCGCCGTCTTTCACCGGTACACCCCAGTCAAGATCCCGCGTGATACCCCGGTCCCGCAGGCCGTCACCATCGTGCAGCCATTTCTTGGCGATCGAGGTGGTCAGGATCGGCCAGTCAGATTTGCTGTCGATCCACTTGTCCAGCGTTTCGCGCATGGCGGACTGGCGCAAAAACAGGTGTTTGGTTTCGCGCACTTCCAGATCGGTGCTGCCGGATATGGCGCTGCGCGGGTTGATCAGGTCAACCGGGTCCAGCGGCTTGGTGCAGTTTTCACATTGGTCCCCGCGGGCATGTTCATAGCTGCAGTTTGGACAGGTGCCCTCGATATACCGATCCGGCAGATAGCGTTTATCGGCGATGGAATAGACCTGTTTCTCGCTGACCTCGGCGATCAAATCGTTTTCGTTCAGCTTTCCGGCAAAATACTGGGTCAGGGCGTGGTTGCGTTTGGACGAGGAGCGGCCAAAAAAATCATAAGACAGGCGAAAGCCGTCTGACAGATCGTTTTGCACCTGCCACATGTCAGCACAATAATCCGCAACCCCCACACCCGCCTTTGCCGCGGCCAGCTCTGCCGGTGTGCCGTGCTCATCCGTGGCGCAGATAAACATCACCTCGTTGCCCCGCGCCCGGCAATACCGCGCATAGGCGTCAGCGGGCAACTGGCTGCCCACAAGGTTGCCCAGATGTTTGATACCGTTGATGTAAGGCAGGGCAGAGGTGATCAAAATGCGGGCCATCGGGGCGTCCTGTGGTCAATTATGTGGCGTTTCGATTACCCCATGAAGGGCGAAAGGGCCAGTGCCTGTTTGGCGGGCGTGAAAAATGCCCAACCGGATTTTTCTGGCGCGTAGCCTGCCTGTTGGCGGTGATAAATTCGGGGCGGTTGGCGATAGCAAAACACTCAACTATCGACTCTATTTTTACCTGAATTTCCCGTATTTATTCTTAATAAACAAAAGTTTATCGGCGGGTTGGTTAAATCACTAAACTAGTTTAGTAGTTTTGCCGACCGTAGAAAATCCAGACTGAATTTCACGGTTTTCACGCAGCAACCATCCGGCAAATTAGAAATTCAAACCACCCGCTATATCCCCGGCTCTTTTACCGCTTCCATGCTGACAAAAGTAGAAGTGTGCGACACAAACGGCAGCGCTGAAATTTTTTCGCCCATCACCTGCCGGTAGCTGGCGATGTCTTTGGTGCGCACTTTCAGCAGATAATCAAATGAACCTGCGATCATGTGGCATTGTTCGATTTCCACCAATGCCAGAACCGCCCGGTTGAACGCGTCAAGCGCACCCGCCTTGGTGTCGGTCAGCTTTACCTCGACAAACGCGACGTGCTGCAAACCCAGTTTAACCGGATCAAGCATGGCGCGGTACCCGGTGATCAGCCCGTCCGCCTCCAGCCGTTTGATCCGCGCCTGGCAGGGGGTTTTGGACAGGCCAACGGCGGCGGACAATTCGGTGATGGTGATCCGGCCATTGGCTGTCAACTGATCAAGAATCGCCCGATCGATCCGGTCAAAATTGGAACCCGTCATTTTAGGAATTAGTCCTGTTATTCATGGATTTTTTGGTTGTATTGCCTACCTATATACCAAAATCAAGCAACATACGCCTGTTTTTTCTGCTATACTTTGCAAATATCCCAAAAGGTGGAATCGCAATGCCCATTCCTGATTTCCCCGGTCTGCGGCAAAAAATCCGCGATCTGCACCGTGCTGCCGAAGGTCCCGTATTGCGTGATCTTGTGGCGCTGGCTGATCTGTCGCCTGCCCGCCGCCAGGCAATTGTTTCGCGCGCGAAACATTTGATCACCGACATTCGCGGTGATTCAAATCCCGGCATCATGGAAGTGTTCCT
>CAYZQS010000013.1:4551-15895 GCA_964480735.1 uncultured Rhodobacterales bacterium | reverse complement strand
GCCGCCATGCGCGAAATGGGGCGGCAGTTTGTGCTGGGTCAGGATATTGGCGAAGCGATAAAGCACGGTCGCAACCGGCGCAAACAGGGATACACCCACTCCTATGACATGCTGGGTGAAGCCGCACAAACAGAGCGCGACGCCAAACGCTATCATCTGGCCTATTCAGACGCGATTACCTCGTTGGCGAAAAACTGCACCAGCGATGATATCCGCGACAACCCCGGCATCTCTGTCAAACTGTCCGCTTTGCATTCGCGCTATGAAACCGCGCAGGCCGCGCGCGTAATGGATGAACTGGTGCCGCGCACGCGGTCCCTGGCGCTGCTGGCGAAATCGGCGGGCATGGGGTTTAACATTGACGCCGAGGAGGCCGCGCGGCTTGATCTGTCCCTTGACGTGATTGCCGCTGTGCTTGCCGACCCGTCGCTTGCCGGTTGGGACGGTTTTGGCGTGGTGGTACAGGCCTACGGCCAACGGGCGTCAGCGGTTTTGGACTGGCTGTACGCGCAGGCCAAAAAACTGGACCGCAAGATCATGGTGCGGCTGGTCAAGGGTGCCTATTGGGACACCGAAATCAAGCTGGCACAAACCCTTGGGGTTGACGGATTTCCGGTCTTCACCCGCAAAACCTCAACCGATGTGTCTTATATCGCCTGTGCACGCAAACTGCTGGGGCTGACAGATCGCATCTATCCGCAGTTTGCCACCCACAACGCCCACACGGTGGCGGCGGTTCTGGAGATGGCAAAAGGGCGGAACGATTATGAATTTCAACGCCTGCACGGCATGGGCGGCTCCTTGCATGACATTGTAATGAAACAGGAAAATACCCGCTGCCGGATCTACGCGCCGGTTGGGCCGCACCGCGATTTATTGGCTTATCTGGTGCGGCGTCTGCTTGAAAACGGTGCCAACAGTTCGTTTGTGAACCAGATCGTTGATCTTGACGTGCCTGCCGCAGAGGTGGCTGCCGATCCGTTTGCCGCCGCAAAAATCTATCTGGACAGCCCGCATAATCCAAAGATCACCAGACCGGCAGACCTTTTTGGTGCGCACCGCACAAACGCCGCCGGTTGGGATATAGATCACCCGGGCGATCTGGCGGCGATAGAGGCGGCGCGCGCACCATTTCTGAAAAAATCATTTCACGCCGGTCCGATGCTGGCAGAAACGCCACGCGGCGAAGAGCGCCACGCGGTGCTTAATCCGGCAAATCCGAAAGATTTGGTGGGGCACGTCACCTATGCCGGGCCGCAGGATATCGAAAGCGCCCTGAACGCAGCGGCGATCTGGGACGCCTCGCCGGATCAACGGGCGCGCACTCTTGGCAGGGCCGCCGATCTTTACGAGGAAAATTTTGGCCGGCTGTTTGCGCTTGCGGCGCGTGAAGCCGGAAAATCGGTGCCAGATGCGATTGGCGAGCTGCGCGAAGCGGTTGATTTCCTGCGGTATTACGGTGGCGAGGCGTCAAAGCAAAACCAACCTCCGCTGGGCGTGGTGGCGGCAATCTCGCCCTGGAACTTCCCCTTGGCGATCTTCACCGGCCAAATCGCCGCCGCCCTTGCGGCGGGCAACGCCGTAATCGCCAAACCGGCCGAACAAACCAGCCTGATGGCGGGCAAGGCGGTTGAATTGTTGTTGCAGGCCGGGGTGCCGCGCACCGCGTTACAGTTGCTTTCGGGGCAAGGATCAACAGTCGGCGCAGCCCTGTCCGCTGATCCGCGCATCGACGGTTTCTGTTTCACAGGCTCCACCGCCACCGCGCAAAATATCAACCGCGCGATGGCAAAAAACCAGTCACCGCACGCCCCGCTGATTGCCGAAACCGGCGGTCTGAACGCGATGATCGTTGACAGCACCGCCCTGCCCGAAGCCGCCGTGCGCGATATTCTGGCCAGCGCGTTTCAAAGCGCGGGTCAGCGCTGCTCGGCCCTGCGGGTGCTGTACGTGCAACGCGATATTCGCGATGGTTTGATAGAGATGCTGTCAGGCGCGATGGATGATCTGCGCCTTGGGGACCCGTGGCATCTGGCAACAGATATTGGCCCGGTGATTGACCAGACCGCGCGGCACAAAATACAGGCGCATATTGATCATGCCCGCCGCGAGGGGCGGCTGATCAAACAACTGATTGCACCAGACAGCGGCACATTCATTGCGCCCGCATTGATTGCGGTTGACGGCATCGGTGACCTTGCAGAAGAGGTATTTGGCCCGGTTTTACACGTGGCAAGTTTTGAGGCCGACGAAATAGAGCAGGTGATCGCCGATATCAACGCCAGCGGTTTTGGCCTGACCTTTGGGTTGCACACCCGCATTGATGACCGCGTGCAGCAGACCGTGGACCGGGTGCAGTGCGGCAATATCTACGTCAACCGCAACCAGATCGGCGCGGTCGTTGGCTCGCAACCCTTTGGCGGCGAAGGATTATCCGGCACCGGGCCCAAAGCGGGTGGTGCATCTTACGTGGCCAAATTGACCACGCCCAAGCGCCCTTTGCATAAAGATGTTCCGGGAAAGTCTGCGGATGAAACGCAAATTCAAAAGGCGCTGGACCTGCTTGGCGACAAAAACCTTACAGCATTCGGCACGCGGGACCTGCCCGGCCCAACCGGCGAATCCAACCGCCTGACCGACTATGCCACGGGCACCGTTTTGTGTCTGGGACCCGGCGCAGAGTTTGCCAAAAAACAGGCGGCAGAGGCGCGCGCGCAGGGCTGCCAGACTTTATCCATTGCTGATGGGGCTGACATAAACGGCGTTCTTGCGCCAACTGCCCTGTCTAATTTGCAGGGTTTTGCCGCCGCCGCCTTTTGGGGCGGGCAGCAACAGGCGCGGGCCTACCGGCAGGCACTGGCACAGCGCACAGGCGCGATCCTGCCGTTGATCACTTCCACGCGCCAAACCTCGGTTTTCCGCCATCAGCGACATCTTTGCGTGGACACAACCGCCGCTGGCGGTAACGCGGCACTTTTGGCGGGTGCGGGCGGATAACATCCGGTCTGGGAATTGCGGCCAGGGATGATTACATAAACCAACCAACCGCAGTTAAAGGCCACCGATGTTTCCGTTCCGCGATCACAACCCGTCAGCGCGCACGCCCTATGTGACCTATGCGCTTATTCTGCTGAACATCGCGGTCTTTGCTTTGAACTGGGCCCAGCTTGCTGATGACCGGGCGGTTTTTCTGTTTTATCAGGACTGGGCGCTGATCCCGGCGAAAGTGTCGGCAGGTGCGGGCTTTCAGGGTTTTGTCACCTCGGTATTTTTACACGGCGGGTTTTTTCATCTGGCCGGGAACATGCTGTTTTTGTGGGTCTTTGGCGACAATATGGAAGACGCATTCGGGCACATCAAATTCCTGCTGTTTTACCTGATCTGTGGGGCGGGCGCCGGGCTGGTGCAGGTGTTGGCCGCACCTGCTTCCGGTGTTCCAATTGTTGGCGCATCCGGTGCCATCGCCGGGGTTCTGGGCGGTTACCTGTTGCTGTACCCCCGCGCCAGGGTTGACATGATCATCATTTTTATTGTGTTTTTCAAAACCTTTACCGTGCCCGCCTGGGTGACGTTGGGGTTTTGGTTTGCCCTGCAGGTCTTTAACAGCACCAGCGTTGATCCCGGCGGTGGCGGTGTTGCCTATTGGGCCCACACGGGTGGATTTGTGATCGGGCTGTTGCTGACCCTGCCCTATTGGCTGCGCATCGGCGGGGCAAATTCCTGGCGGGACAACCTTGGAAAACCACCCCATCCGGACAGCGATTTCACCATGCACGACAGCGATATCCCATCCGTACGCCGCCGCCGCAGATAAGCCTGCGCCGTTATCATTGTTCTGTTAAATACTCCCGCCGGAGGCAAAAAGAATTCATGCGCTCCGGCGGGAGTATTGTTGGAACAATGAAAAAATTTGAGTCAAATTGTCATGGTTGCAACCGGGGTTGCGGCCACGGTGAATAGCGGGCAGTTTCAGCGGTAGAATTCCACGGTTTCTTGAAACGGATCACGCCATGAACAAGCAATTCAACCACCTGCCAACCGCCGAACTGCAAGCGCTGGACGCCGCACATCACCTGCATCCTTTTACCGATGGTGACGCGCTGAACGCCAAGGGTGCGCGGGTTATTGTGAAGGCGCAGGGCGTCACCCTGACAGACAGTGACGGCAATGAGTTTTTGGATGCAATGGCCGGGCTGTGGTGCGTGAACCTTGGCTATGGCCGCACGGAACTGGCGGATGTCGCGGCGCGACAGATGGCGCAACTGCCTTATTACAATACGTTTTTTCAATCGACCCATCCGCCCGCCGTGGCTCTGGCCCGGCGGCTTGCCGAACTGGTGCCGGGTGATTTGAACCATGTGTTTTATGCGTGCTCTGGTTCTGAGGCCAACGACACCAACATTCGTCTTGTGCGGCATTACTGGGCCGCCCGTGGCAAGCCCGGCAAAAAAACCATCATATCGCGCAAGAACGCCTATCACGGCTCTACCGTGGCGGCGGCGTCGCTTGGCGGCATGACGGCAATGCACGAACAGGGCGGGCTGCCGATCGCGGGTATCACCCACATCGATCAGCCAAACTGGTACGCCGAGGGCGGCGATCTTAGCCCCGAGGAATTTGGGCTGGAGCGGGCGCGGCAACTTGAGCAGGAGATCGCGCGCTTGGGCGAAGACAATGTGGCGGCTTTTATCGCCGAACCCATTCAGGGTGCCGGTGCGGTTATTATCCCGCCTGCCACCTACTGGCCGGAAATTCAGCGGATTTGTGACGCCCATGAGATCCTGCTGATCGCGGATGAGGTGATCTGTGGTTTTGGCCGCACCGGCAACTGGTTTGGCAGCCAGACCTTTAACATTCGTCCGGACATCATGACCATCGCCAAGGGGCTGTCTTCGGGCTATGCGCCGATTGGCGGGTCGATGGTTTCCGATCACGTGGCGAAAACCCTGAACGGTGCCGGGGATTTTAACCACGGCTACACCTATTCCGGCCATCCGGTCAGCTGTGCCGTGGCGCTGGAAAACCTGCGGATACTGGATGAAGAGGGCATTGTGGACAACGCCTGCACCGTGACAGCACCCTATCTGAAAGACAAATGGCTGCAGCTGGCCGATCACCCGCTGGTGGGCGAAGCGCGGATCAAGGGCATGGTGGCAGCGATTGAACTGACACCTGATAAAGCGGCCCGCGCAAAATTTGCCGCTGATCCCGGCACGGTTGGTACGCGCTGCCGGGATGCCTGTTACGCCAACGGTCTGGTGATGCGGCATGTGAAAGACAGCATGATTGTCTCGCCGCCGCTTGTTTTGGCAACCGCTGATGTTGATACCATGATGGCGCGGATCGTGCGGGCGCTGGACACCACCTATGCGGGGCTGAAAGCCGACGGCCTGTTGGCATCCGCGTAAACCTGTGGACGTTTTAAATGCCAATGATATTCAGGGTACTTACCCTGCGTCTTATTACGCGGCGACAACGCCCCTGTTAGGCGAATTTCCCGCTGCCGCTGGCGAGATGACCTGCGATGTCTGCGTTGTTGGCGGCGGTTTTACCGGCCTGTCAGCGGCGCTGCATCTGGCCGAAAATGGCTATGATGTGCTGCTGGTGGACGCGCATCGACTGGGTTGGGGTGCCTCCGGGCGCAACGGCGGACAGGTTGGCACCGGTCAGCGGGTGGATCAGGACCGGCTGGAAAAGCTGGTTGGCAGGGCGGCGGCGCGACAATTGTGGGACCTGTCGCTCGACAGCGTCAGTCTGGTATTATCGCTGATAAAAAAGCACGGCATTGAATGCGGTTACGCTGCAGGCATCATCGAGGCGGACCACCGCGCACGGTATGTACGCCACAGCCATGCTTATGTGGACAAACTGAACGGTCAGTACGGATATGATGCAATCCGTCCCCTGGACAGGGCTGAAATCCGGCAGCTGGTGGGCTCGGACGCCTATTTTGGCGGTGCGCTGGATATGGGCGGGGGCCATTTGCACCCGTTGAAATACGCGATGGGGCTGGCCCGCGCCGCGCAAAAGGCCGGGGTTCGGATATTTGAGAACACCAGGGTGATCAGCATATCAGACAGTGAACCGGCCATCGTTTCAACGGCTGGTGCAAAAATTCGCGCTGATTTTGTGGCTATCGGCTGCAACGGGTATCTTGGAAAACTGTCCGCGAAGGCGGCCCGGCGCATGATGCCGATCAATAATTTTATCGTCGCGACCGAACCGCTGGACGACGCGGCGGCAGAAAACCTGATCCGCGACAATCACGCGGTTGCGGATTCGCGGTTTGTTGTCAACTATTTTCGCCTGTCAGAGGACCGACGCATGTTGTTTGGCGGTGGTGAAAGCTATGGCCTGCGCTTTCCCAAAGATATCGCTGCTTTGGTGCGAAAGCCAATGCTGCGGGTCTATCCGCAACTGGCGGACACAAAGATCGATTTTGCCTGGGGTGGCACATTGGCGATCACCAGAAACCGGCTGCCGCATTTTGACCGCAGGCGCGGAAATATCTTAAGCTCGGGCGGATATTCCGGCCACGGGGTGGCAATGGCAACACTGGCCGGTGCGCTGATGGCCAAAGCGATTGTGGGTCAGGCAGAGCAATTTGACGTGATGGCCGACGTGCCCTCACCGGCAATTCCCGGTGGTATGCTGTTGCGCTGGCCGCTGCTGGTTCTGGCCATGACGTGGTATTCTCTGCTGGACCGGCTGTAATTAATTCAGCCGATCATCGGGGTTTTACCGTCAGCAGAACCTTCATAGTGCACGCACAACCGTTGCAGAGCGATGCGCAAAACGATTTTGCCGGACCGGGCCGACCAGCCCATACGCTTTTCCGCCGCCTCCATGCCTTCCAGAAAACAGCAGCACCGCATGGCAATGTCGCCCAGCCCGGGGCCCAGATGCTTTAGGGCGTCCGCCACCCTTTGGCGGGCCTCCATCGGGCCGGCGCCCACGCCGCTGTCCATACTGCCGCCACCTTTGGTCTGGGTCAGGAACCGGTCCCAGTTCTGGGTGATGCGCGGGCCCATCTGCGCCAGTTCAAAATCTTCACGCAGCCGGTCCCCGGCCTGCATCATTTCAGCACTCAGAAAACTTTTCCCGTTCTTGTCTTTTCGCCGCCCCACCGCTGTCATCGGGCTTTCGGCCAGATTGAACCGCACCTTACCGGTTGATTTACCGCCCTGATCAGCAACGCCCCTTTGCCCCCACTCTTTGTGCTGCTCTAAAAACGGGGTACTGGAGTCGGCAAAGCCGGATTTTATGTGCCGCCGCTGCAAATCCTCGGCCAGCAGGCGCTTTAAGGCGGCCCGACCGGCGGCGGTGATTTCGTATGACCTGACCTTGCCGGTGCGAAAAACCGAAATCCAGTCTTTCAGGGCAAACGCATGTGCCACTTTGCGGTCCACAACCGCCGTGCGCGTGGGCTTGCCTTTTACGGTTTCGCGCATGACCAGCGCTTTTTCCATATTTGGGGCCACCGCCAGAAACGCCGTTGTTTCGCACAATCGGCGCAGAATGCGCCGCGCCTCTTTCTCGATTATTGCGCTAAAAGCGTCGCTTGAAATTGCAGCATTGGCCGTCATGGACATGAATTCCTTTTTGCTTGGTGTGTGATTGCTGTTGAACATCCGGCTGAGCTGGTTCAGCGCCTCGTCAACCAGTGGGTCATCGCGACGGTTTTCAAACCGGCGCACCTGCCGAAGAATGGTGGACGGATGAACGCCGCGCTGCCGGGCGAGTTGACGCAAGGACAAACCAAATTCTGTATGTTCAAGATAAAGTCTGGCGGCCTGTGGCAACCATTTCGGAGCAATCTTCGCTCTGAAAGGTCCGGTACCATCCCAAGGCTGTATCGTCGTCATGGGGCCCCGCCGCCGAATAATGTGTCGCGCAACCTAAGGTTGATTGTTTACCAAAACATTAAAATAGATAAATATCCAATCAATTGTTTCCAAAATCGAAACAATTCTTAATTTGGCGTTCGTTCAAATCCCACAAAGGCAACGGTCTGCGTCCAGCGCCCATGATGCAGGGACCAGAAACTGAACATGTGAGATTTAAAATGACCGATTTGCTGGGTATTTTCCAAAATCTGAAACGACCAAAGCTGTTAATCCGGGCGGCGAAATTTGGCACGCAGGACTATAACAGAAAGCGGGATCTCAGACGCCTGACCCATTCCAGCCGCCCGCCGTCGCCTGCGCGGGCGCTGGAATCACTGCTGAACCTTGAAGGCCAACTGGAACAGGTTCGCCGCAACGGGGAAAGCAGTTACAGCGTGGCAAAACATGTGGAAGTGCTGGCGGCCATGATGGCCGAAGTGCGTCTGATGCCGGTTCATCCCGGTAAATCCGGACCACAAAACAGTTAACGGATTAACCCGCACTTTGAACCAAAGTCAGCCAAAGGCATCCGCTTCGCTGTCTTTGCGTTGCGTGATATAGGCACGCAGCGCCTCGTCAACGGCGGGATCAAGCTGTGGCTGCTGGTATTGCGCAATCATCTCGTCCACTTTGGCGGCGGCCAGCTTCATGGTGTTTTGCGCACCGCTCTCTTCCCAGGTTTCAAACGGACGGTAATCCAGAATGCCGGAGCGCCAGAATGCGGATTTGAAATTGGCGTGGGTGTGGGCGGCACCCAGATAATGCCCGCCGGGGCCGACTTCGCGGATGGCGTCCATCGCCTGTCCGTTTTCGTCCATCTCAACGCCCGCGGCGATGGAATGCAAAATCCCCAGTTGATCCGCGTCAATCACGAATTTCTCAAAGCTGGCGACCAGCCCGCCTTCCAGCCACCCACAAGCGTGCAGGCAGAAATTAACCCCACCCAAAAGGGCCGCGTTCAACGTGTGCGCGGTTTCATACCCGGCTTGTGCATCCGGAAGTTTGGAGCCGCACAAACCACCACCGGAGCGGTACGGCAGGTTCAGGCGCCGCGCCAACTGGCCAACCCCGTACAGGATTTTCGTGGCCTCCGGCGTGCCAAAGGTTGGCGCGCCTGAATTCATGTCTATAGAGGTAACAAACGCCCCCATGATCATTGGCGCACCGGGGCGCACCAGTTGCGAATAAGCAATGCCCGCCAATGCTTCGGCCAGAACCTGCGTCAGCGTGCCCGCAACCGTAACCGGCGACATGGCCCCGCCAACGATAAAGGGCGACAGGATGCAGGCCTGATTTGCTTTGGCGTAAACCTCCAGCGCCCCCATCATCACATTGTCAAAGGTCAACGGAGAGTTCACGTTGATCAGCGACGTCATCACCGTGTTGTCGCGCACAAAATCCGCACCAAACAGGATTTCGGACATCTTAACGCTGTCTTCAGCCCGCACCGGTTCGGTCACCGATCCCATATAGGGCTTGTCGCTCAGGCTCATATGCGCATACAGCATATCCAGATGGCGTTTGTTGACCGCAATATCCGTGGGTTCACAGACCGTGCCGCCGGAATGGTGCAGCCACTTGGACATGTAACCAAGTTTCACGAATTTCCGGAAATCGGCAATGGTGGCGTAGCGCCGACCGCCCACATAATCACGAACGAAAGGCGGGCCATAGACCGGGGCCAGCACCATGTTCTTACCGCCGATTTCCACATTGCGCTCGGGATTACGGGCGTGCTGCACATATGAGGACGGCGCGGTTTTGCACAGGTTGCGGGCCAGTCCGCGGGGAATATGCACGCGGTCTCCGTCAATTGTCGCGCCCGCGTCGCGCCAAAGGTCCAATGCTGCGGGGTTTTCCGGGAAGGACACGCCGATTTCTTCCAGCACGGTCTCGGCGTTGGTCTCGATAATCTCCAGCGCTTCCTCGTTCAGGATTTCAAAATTCGGAATGTTGCGGGTGATGTATTTTACCGCTTCCAGCCTGGGCGTCAGCCGCTCTGCCCGACGCGCCGCACCACCACCTCCACGTGCGCGTTTGGGTTTTTCAGCTGTATCCGGCATACATTGCCCCTTCGCAATTGCAATGATTATGGGACGGTTCCAAAACCTTGCGCCTTCATATCCGACATGGTTTTCAGTCTTTGGCGAAATTGCGTCGTTTACGGGCGCAAAGCGACATTGGATCGATCTGGCCCTTGCGCTTGGCCCCCGTGGTGCCTAGGGGATTGAGCCATGAAAACCACGCCGCACGAACGCCTGCTGATCATCGATTTTGGCTCGCAGGTCACCCAGTTGATCGCGCGGCGATTGCGTGAAGCTTCGATTTATTGTGAAATCCACGCCTATCAGCATGTGACCGCCGCCAGCATCCGCGATTTTGCGCCAAAGGCGGTGATCCTGTCCGGCGGGCCTGCCAGCGTGATCGATGCAGGCTCCCCCCGCCCGCCTGCGGAATTGTTTGAGATGGGCCTGCCGGTGCTGGGGATTTGTTACGGGCAGCAGGTGATGATGGCGATGCTGGGCGGTCATGTGGAACGCGGGCACGGCACGGCAGAATTTGGCCGGGCCTATGTGGCAAAGACGGCGGGCATGGGGTTGCTTGACGGCTGGTTTGCGGTTGGGGACGAGCAGGTCTGGATGTCCCACGGCGATCATGTTTCAGCCATCGCACCGGGTTTTGAGGTTTACGGCACCTCGCCCAACGCGCCGTTTGCCATAACTGCCGATCTAAGCCGCAACTTTTATGCCGTGCAGTTTCACCCCGAAGTGCACCACACACCAAACGGCGCGCGGCTTTACAGGAATTTTACCGATCTGGCGGGTTTTTCCGGTGACTGGACGATGGGGGCCTATAAGGAACAGGCGATTGCCGCGATTAGGGCGCAGGTGGGTGACGAAAAAGTCATCTGTGGTCTATCGGGAGGCGTTGACAGTTCTGTTGCAGCTGTTTTGATCCATCAGGCGATTGGCGATCAACTGACATGTGTTTTTGTTGATACCGGCCTTATGCGGCAGGGCGAGGCTGCCGAAGTTCTGGCCATGTTCCGCGACACGTACAACATTCCGCTGATCCATGCGGATGAAAGCGAATTGTTCTTAGGCAACCTCGATACTGTTTCCGATCCGGAAACAAAGCGCAAGATAATCGGAGGATTGTTCATAGATGTGTTTGAAAAACACGCGAAATCCGTGGGCGGCGCGAAATTTCTGGCGCAGGGCACGCTGTACCCTGACGTGATCGAAAGCGTCAGCTTTTCCGGTGGCCCGTCCGAAACCATCAAGAGCCATCACAACGTGGGCGGCCTGCCCAAGCGCATGGATATGGAACTGGTGGAACCGCTGCGCGAGCTGTTCAAGGATGAGGTGCGGGTTTTGGGGCGCGAACTTGGCCTGCCGGAGCGTTTTGTGGGCCGCCACCCCTTCCCCGGCCCCGGCCTTGCCATTCGATGCCCCGGC
>CAYZQS010000013.1:0-4451 GCA_964480735.1 uncultured Rhodobacterales bacterium | reverse complement strand
TGGGAATAATGGCCAAAGGCAATGTGATGCTGGACGGTTTTATTCAGGTTCCACCAGAGCATCTGGATGCGGTAAATGCGCTGTTGAAAGATCATATCCGTCTGACGCTGGCGGAACCGGGCTGTATTTCGTTTTCAGTTACACCGCATCCCGAAACCAAAGGGCGATTTGTTGTGTCAGAGGTGTTTGAAGACCAAACCGCCTTTGACGCCCATCAAAAACGCGCGGCGGGGTCTGAGTGGGGCGTGTTTACAAAAGGTTTTTTCCGACTTTATGAAACCCGGGTGCTGGGCTAACATATACCTTCTGTAGCCTTTACGCCTGTCGGTGTTGGATTGCCAACTCTGCCTTTCAGCAAACCTGCCTCGAATTTTCGCAAATCCCTGTGGGCCATTTTTCCAAACGACTGGCCGCGATCGCCCAACTCTGGAAACAGCGTCAAAATCTCGGCTCTGACTTCGGCCCCAAACGCGTCCAGTCCAACCTGTCCGGGATGAAAACTTTCCGACGCCAGCCCGTTGGAAAATATCACTTCATGCTGATCAAACAGAAGATGATAGTAGACAACCAGAAAATCCGGTGGCGCAGCAGAAATCCCTTTGCCGTCCACCAGATATTTTGCTGCCGAAAACACCTGATGAGTAACAAACCAAAGCGCGCATAAGTGGCTTTCAATCAAAATTCGGTGGTTGGGCGAAACGTACAGGTCCTCAAAGGGGCGGCCCTTCCCGAAACAGTTTGCAACGATCTTAACGGGCTGTAATTCGGTGGCAATCTCGTCCTGTCGGGATATTTTCTTAGACCCGATCCAGCGGATATTCTGTTGCCCGTGATCACGGGTTGTGACGCTATCGCCCACAGCC
Source organism: uncultured Rhodobacterales bacterium (assembly GCA_964480735.1). Taxonomy (GTDB): domain Bacteria; phylum Pseudomonadota; class Alphaproteobacteria; order Rhodobacterales; family Rhodobacteraceae; genus UBA5972. Next base: position 3,588 of record CAYZQS010000013.1, on the reverse strand, counting down.
AGATCATCGATCGGCCGCCAGCCTTGTGGGGTATGAATTTTTGTGCCTTTCAAAAAACACGGAACAGACCCGGGCGTTGGCGTAGGCTGCACGTCGTAGCTGGCGCCGCCGTCGGCTGTTTCCAGCGAACTGCCTGCACCGGCCTGACCGATATCGGTTGACGTCAAACCATTGGCAGGACCTTCTGTAGCCGTGATCGTGGCCGCATTGTCGCTGAACGAGTCAAAACTAAGAACAACGCCATCGTCCACAAGGGCCACGCCGCCAAATTTGTGCAGGCCGTTGAACGTAGCTGAGGTTGCGGTGTCAATAATATAGACGTCTTTGCCTGCTATTGTTGTAACTTTTGTTCCCAGCAGGTTTGTGGATCTTACAGCGCCGTTGGCGTTATAAACGGCCACTTCAATATTTGAAACGTCATACCCTTCGTCAACCACGATCTCGATGAAATCCACATTCTTACCACCCAGATATTTTACTTCTGACACATAGGGATCTGCCAATTTCGCCTTAACCTTTCTTTTCGCAGCACGCTTTTGACCGCGCGATTATTGCCTCATATTTGTCATTAGCGGGTATGGGTCAATATTCAAGGGTCAATGGTCAAAGGTTTTTTGGGATTTCAATACCAAACAAGCAAACTATGGCTAATGCCGCGTTAAAAATTGCCCTGAATGTCACGATCGTAATGCAATTGACATTGATCCCCATTCAGGGCGCAGCACCCGTGCAGACGATAGGCATTTGCGTCAAGCTGTTTTTGCGTGATCCGGTCCTGTGACGCCAAATCTGTGACACTATCAGACTTCAGGTTTTGTGCCAAACAGATGGGTGGGGCGCAGTGCGCCGCCTTTGGCACATTTGGCCCCCAGACGGCGTGTTTCAACCCACGGGTCAACGAATTCGCGCCCGACTTTTTCCACCAATTCCTGATACAGCGGGCCGGACACCTGCTGGTATTCTTTTTCAGATTGTCCGATGTACCATTCATTGCGGTCGCGGCTGGAAACATCGGTGAAACCGGCGTCCCTTAGCACCGCTTCCATCTGGGCGGCGGTTGCCATCTCAAAAGCCAGATGCCCCTGCCCGGTATATTCCACCAACAGGGCTTCAACCTTAGCACCGGTGCCGCGCAACCAGTCGCCGGCGGCAAATTTTCCGCCCGGTTTGGTGACCCGAAACACCTCGGCAAACAGCGCCGGTTTATCGCCCACATGAATGATCGAGTCCTTTGAAAACACTACGTCAAACTGATCGTCCTCAAACGGCAGCGGGCCGGGAGAAATAATCTTCAGTTCGATCTTACCGGCCAATCCCGCCGCATCAACATTTGCCTGCGCCCGTTTGGCCAGCAATGGCTCCACGTCCACACCCACAACTTTGGCGGCCCCACGATCTTGAACCAGCGTGATTGCCGGACCCCCGGTGCCAAAACCGATGTCCAAAACCACTTTGCCGGTCAGATCAACGTCGCGCATGATTTCGCCAACCTCCTGCGGCCCGCCAGGTGACAGATATCCGTACCCCCAGATTGTGTGCAGACGCTCGATGAAGTGATCGGGGTATTGCGGATTGTCGGACATGATGTTTCTTTCTTTTACCTGAATTTACTGCCGTGGGGATCACGGTGGCAAATATTAAATCAAAACGGCCATTGTCAAATCCCCGGCGTTCCGGTCTTAGTGAAACCGCTTTTGACAACTCGACGAATTCATGATCCCACCGCAATCAAACCCTGTCCGCGCCGCTTTTTGGATGCTCGGCGCGATGGTCTCGTTTACCTCTATGGCTGTTGCGGGGCGCGAAATCGCGTATCAGCTGGATACGTTTGAATTGATGACCTACCGCTCGCTGATCGGAATTGTTGTGGTTCTGACGGTTGGTGGGTTCAGCCGCACACTTGGCCAGATCAACACCCGCGACCTGCCCCTGCACGCCATTCGCAACGCCAGCCATTTTGCCGGGCAAAACCTGTGGTTTTTTGCGGTCACGCTGATCCCGTTTGCCCAACTGTTTGCTTTTGAGTTTTCAACACCGATCTGGGTTGCACTGTTTGCGCCTCTGGTGCTGAAAGAAAAACTGACCGGCACCCGATTGTTCGCGGCCCTTTTGGGGTTCATCGGAATTTTGATCGTAGCGCGGCCCGAAGTTTCAGGCCTGAACGTCGGGGTGATTGCCGCAATCGTGGCGGCATTTGGTTTTACCGGCGCGGTTTTGGCCACCAAAATCCTGACCCGCAGCCATTCGGTCACCAATATCCTGTTCTGGCTTACCGTCATGCAGGCGGTCTTTGGCCTTACGCTGGCAGGATATGACGGCGATATAGCGCTGCCCACCGCAGCCACATGGCCGCTGGTCATCGTGGTTGGCTTTGCCGGATTGTTTGCCCATCTGTGCATCACCCGCGCCCTGACATTGGCCCCTGCCATCATCGTTTCGCCGATGGATTTTGGCCGCCTGCCGATGATTGCGCTGATCGGCATGTTCTTTTACGCCGAGCCGCTGGAGTGGCAGATTATATTGGGCGCGTTGATCGTTCTTGGGGCCAACCTGCTGAATATAAATGCAGAACGGCGCTTGGCGACTGTACCGCCGCTGTAAACAAAGGCTTGCAACCTGCGGCATTATTGACCATATGGGCCCTGTAAGACTCGTTTTTTAAGTTCCGATGACGCCTTTGCAGGCACGGTTCCACATAAAAGACCGATCTGCACAAGGGTCAACCACATCCTGTGGGGGACAAGTAAAGAAGGAGTACGACGGATGGCTACTGGCACCGTCAAATGGTTTAACGGCACTAAGGGCTATGGCTTTATTGCGCCAGACAGCGGCGGAAGTGACGTTTTTGTTCACATTTCAGCTGTGGAACGCGCAGGCCTGACAGGGCTGGCTGACAACCAAAAGGTTAGCTTTGAAGTTGAAACCGGCCGCAACGGTCGTGAAGCGGCTGCGGACCTGAAACTGGTTGACTGAACATCGCCTGACCGGGCCTGACCCGGGACAGCGCAGCGAAAAGAATTCCAACGGCGGCGGGTACACCCGGTCGCCGTTTTTGCTTTTCAGCGCGCAGCATGTATCATGGCGCATCCACTTATTGCCGGAGCCGCGCCATGACAGCACGACTGGAACACGCCAATCTGACCGTCCCTGACATCGACGCGGCGATAGCTTTTTTGCAGGTATTGGAACCGGCCTTTGTTGTGCGGCATGATTCAGGCCGCACGGGCCCTTACCGCTGGGCGCATATCGGCACCAAAACCAGCTATATCGCGCTGGAAGAGCCGCATGAGGACAATCCGGCAGCAGCGATGTCACAGCGCTACGCGGATTTTGGCATCAACCACCTGGGCTGGGTGGTGAAAGACGTTGCCGCCACCTGCGCCCGCCTTGATGCGGCAGGATATAAACAGGGCTTTATCTCTGAAGATCACCGGTTCCGCATCCGCAAATACTATCTGGACAGCGCCGGATTTGAGTGGGAGCTGGTGCAGTATCTTACGGATGATCCGCAGGAACAGGCGTCTTACGACTGAATTAAAGCGCAATCCGAAAAGTGGGCACCGGTTTTCGGAATAAATTGCGCGCAAG
>CAYZQS010000012.1:0-46437 GCA_964480735.1 uncultured Rhodobacterales bacterium | reverse complement strand
CTGATCTGCGCCAGCACCTGATCAAGATCAGCCAGCGTTTCAGTGCCAATCTCCACCACCAGATCCCATTTTCCGTTAGTGGAATGCACCGCCTGCACCGATGGCAGGCCGGTGACGGCGCGAACAATACGCTCGGTACCGCGCCCTTCAATCCCCAGCATCATCAAACCGCGCACCGGCTGGTCGGCAACATCTTCCTTCATCACCACCGAATACCCGATGATTTCACCTGAAGACACCAACCGCTCCATCCGGTTGCGCACCGTGGCGCGGGACACATTCATGTGGCTTGCCAGTTCAGACAAGGCAGCACGTCCGTTGCGGCGCAACAGCGCGACAAGCCGGGCATCGGTATCGTCCATTATGTCACTTTCACATTTCGAAATGTGCTAAATTGTACGCATATTGACAATTATCAGTCTGTTTTTCAACTCAAAATGATTACTATCTATGCAAAACCACCTATTATGAGGCTTACCATGTCCACAGAAAATTGTATTCTTATCGGCGCGCCGGTTGAAACCGGTGCCAGTCAGGCGGGATGTGTAATGGGTCCGGCGTCGTTTCGGACCGCCGGAATTGCGAAAATGCTGCAAGATTTGGGGTGTCATGTCAGGGACATGGGCGATCTGTCGCCCAACCGGCACAGGGAACGGCCCCACAGCAACCCGGCGGTGCATAACCTGGCGGAAACCATCGGTTGGTCGGAAAGCCTGCACAATGCTGCCACAACCGCGGCGGACGCAGGCTTTCCAATCTTTCTGGGCGGCGATCACAGCCTTTCGCTGGGTTCGGTTGCCGGGATGGCCCAACATGCGGCCGGTCAAAACCGGCCGCTGTTCGTTTTGTGGCTGGATGCGCATCCGGATTTTCACACGCCTGACAGCACTGCATCCGGCAATCTGCACGGCACACCGCTGGCGTATGTCACAGGGCAAACCGGGTTTGAGGATTTCCCGCCGCTTGACGCGCTGGTTGCGCCTGAAAACCTGTGCCTGTTTGGTATCCGTTCGGTTGACCCGGCAGAGCTGACGGCCCTGCGGGCGCAAAACATTTGTGTGCACGACATGCGCTCGATTGATGAAAACGGCGTGGTGAAGCCGATTTCGGATTTTCTGGCCCGGGTCGAGGCCGCAAATGGCATGTTGCACGTATCTTTGGACGTGGATTTTCTGGAGCCTGACATCGCGCCCGCTGTTGGCACCACGGTGCCCGGCGGTGCCACATTCCGCGAGGCGCATCTGGTGATGGAACTGCTGCACGACAGCGGCCTTGTCACATCGCTTGATCTGGTCGAACTGAACCCGTTTTTGGATGAACGCGGACGCACCGCGCGGCTGATGGTTGATCTGACATCATCACTTATGGGCCGTCAGGTTCTGGACCGGCCAACCCGGAGGTTTTAGCCATGCAAAAGAACCTTAATCTGGTGCCGTTTGTATCTGTCGATCACATGATGAAACTGGTCAATACCGTTGGTATTGAACGGTTTTTGACTGATCTGGCGGCTTACATCGAAGACGATTTTCGCCGTTGGGAAATCTTTGACAAAACCCCGCGCGTGGCGTCGCACTCTGCTGATGGCGTGATCGAACTGATGCCCACATCAGATGGTAAAGTCTACGGTTTCAAATACGTCAACGGCCATCCATCCAATACCAAGGACGGTTTGCAAACCGTCACGGCCTTTGGCGTTCTGTCATCGGTTGCCACCGGCTATCCGGTGCTGCTGAGTGAAATGACCATCCTGACCGCCCTGCGCACGGCGGCGATGTCGGCACTGGCGGCAAAATATCTGGCCCCAAAAGGCGCGCGAACAATGGCCATGATCGGCAATGGCGCACAGTCGGAATTTCAGGCACTGGCGTTTAAGGCGATCCTGGGTATTGACCGGCTGCGACTGTTTGATATTGATCGAACCGCGTCTGATAAATGCTTGAAAAACCTCGAAGATATGGGTTTGAACATCACCATTTGCGGCACGCCGGAAGAGGCCGTTGAAGGGGCGGAAATCGTCACCACAGTGACCGCAGACAAGCAATTTGCCACCATCCTGACCGATAATATGGTCGGCAGCGGCATCCACATCAACGCCATTGGCGGGGATTGTCCGGGCAAGACTGAATTGCACCGCGATATCCTGCTGCGCTCTGATATTTTCGTGGAATACCCACCGCAAACCCGCATTGAGGGTGAAATTCAACAGCTTGCGGCGGACCATCCGGTAACAGAGCTTTGGCAGGTGATTGCAGGGCATAAAAAAGGCCGCAAAGACCCCCGCCAGATCACCCTGTTTGACAGCGTCGGCTTTGCGATCGAAGATTTTTCCGCGCTGCGCTATGTACTGGATCAACTGCATGACACCGGGCATTTTCACAATCTGGACATGCTGGCCGACCCCGACACGCCAAGGGATTTATTTGGCATGTTATTGCGGGCAAAAGACGCCTGAACGGGGTGTTTTGCCCCCCTGCCACCGGATTTTTTGCCCGGTGAAAGTCTGTCAAAACGATTCTAACCTAAGCACCTGATTTCAAACGCTTTACTGGCCAGTAATTTCGCCCCAGAAACGGTGCGAAATTTGCGCTATCCACTTGGTTCTGCTATAGTTTTCCACAACAACGTGTGGATCAGCAGAGCAGGCATCCCTTGAGCGACGAAACAGACCAGAATCCGGATAAAACACCGGAAAAACCGGCCTATGACGGGCCGACCGTTTCCATCGTGGATGAGATGAAGGTCTCGTATCTTGATTACGCCATGAGCGTGATCGTGTCCCGCGCAATTCCCGATCTGCGCGACGGGTTAAAACCGGTGCATCGGCGCATTTTATACGCCATGCACGAGGCTGGTAACGCGCACGATAAATCCTACCGCAAGGCGGCGCGGCCTGTTGCCGACACAATGGGGAAATACCACCCGCATGGTGACGGCGCGATTTATGACGCGCTGGTGCGCATGGCGCAGGATTTTTCCATGTCGCTGCCGCTTTTGGACGGTCAGGGCAACTTTGGCTCTATGGACGGCGATAATCCGGCCGCCATGCGCTATACCGAGGTGCGGATGGACAGGCCGGCCTCTTACCTTTTGGCCGACATTGAAAAAGATACGGTCAATTTTCAGGATAATTACGACGGCAAAGACGTTGAGCCGTCGGTTTTGCCGGCGCGGTTTCCCAACATGCTGGTCAACGGTGCCGGTGGCATTGCGGTTGGCATGGCCACCAATATTCCGCCCCATAATCTGGGCGAGGTGATTGACGCAACGCAGGCGTTGATTGATGAGCCTGACCTGACCGTCGAAGACCTGATGCAGCATATCCCTGCCCCGGACTTTCCCACCGGCGGGATTATTCTGGGCCGCAGCGGTGCCCGCAAAGCCTATCTTGAGGGGCGCGGTTCTGTGATTGTACGCGCCCGCACCACGGTAGAGGAAATCCGCAAAGACCGCTTTGCCATTGTGGCCACCGAAATCCCCTATCAGGTGAACAAGGCCACCATGATCCAGCGGATTGCCGAATTGGCGCGGGACAAAAAGATCGAAGGCATCGCCCACGTGCAGGACGAAAGCGACCGCATCGGCGTGCGCGTGGTGATCGAGCTGAAGCGGGATGCAACGGCTGAGGTGGTGCTAAACCAGCTGTACCGTTTTACGCCCATGCAAACCTATTTTGGCGCCAACATGCTGGCCCTGAACAACGGGCGGCCGGAGCAGCTGGACCTGAAAAAATTCCTGACGTCGTTTATAGAGTTTCGCGAAGAAGTGGTGGCGCGGCGCACCGCGTTTGAACTGCGCAAGGCCCGCGAGCGCAGCAACATCCTGTGCGGTCTGGCGGTTGCGGTTGCCAATGTGGACGAGGTGGTGGCGACCATCCGTGCCTCTGCTGATCCGGCCGAGGCCCGCGCCCGCCTGATGACCCGCGCCTGGCCGGCGACTGAAATCGCGCCGTTCATCCGCCTGATCGATGACCCCAGCCACAAGATGAATGAGGACGGCACGTACAACCTGTCTGAAACCCAGGCCCGGGCCATTCTGGATTTGCGCCTGCAACGGCTGACAGCCCTTGGGGTGAAAGAGGTGACGGACGAGTTGCAGGAACTGGCGGGCAAGATCACCGATTATCTGGCGATCCTGCGCTCGCGCGAGCGGATCATGGCGATTATTTCTGAAGAACTGGCCGAGGTAAAAGAACAATTCGCCGTGCCGCGCCGCTCTGAAGTCGTTGATTACATTGGCGATATGGACGATGAGGACCTGATCGAGCGTGAGGATATGGTGGTGACGGTCACCAATTCTGGCTATATCAAACGCACCAATCTGGCCGACTACCGTGCGCAAAAACGTGGCGGCAAGGGCAACAAGGGCATGAACACCAAGGACGAGGATTTCGTCACCAACCTGTTTGTTGCCAACACCCACACGCCACTGTTGTTTTTCACCTCTGACGGCATGGTCTATACGCTGAAAACATGGCGGCTGCCATTGGGCGGGCGCAATTCACGGGGCAAGGCGATCATCAACCTGCTGCCGATCCCACAAGGCGTCAGCATTGCCGCGATCATGCCGGTTGACGTGCCGGAAGAAGATTGGGACGATCTGCACATTGTCTTTGCCACATCCACCGGCGGCGTGCGGCGCAACGCGCTGTCTGATTTCACCAACGTAAAATCCAACGGCAAGATTGCCATGAAGCTGCCGGATGATACATCCATCGTGAACGTGCGGATTTGCACGGAACTGGATGATTTTCTGCTGACCACTTCAATGGGCAAGGCCATTCGTTTTCCGGTGACCGACGTGCGGGTCTTTAAGGGCCGCGATTCTGCCGGGGTGCGGGGCATCAAGCTGGCCAAGGGCGATTTTGTGGTGTCAATGGCGGTGATCCGGCATGTAAAGGCCACGCCGGATGAACGCACCGCCTATTTCAAAATGCGACGCGCGGTAACCGGTGATGAAGCTGGCGAGATTGAAGACAGCGACAGCGAGATTGCAATCAGCCCGGAACGCTATGCCGAGCTGGGCGCGTTGGAACAGTGGATCCTGACAATCACCTCTGGTGGCTTTGGCAAGCGTTCCTCGGCCCATGAATACCGCGTTGCCGGACGCGGCGGACTGGGCATTTCAGCCGCCAATCTTGGGCGGCGGGGCGATTCGATTGTGGCGTCTTTTACAGTTGAAGAAGAAGACCAGATCATGCTGGCCACTTCGACAGGTCAGTCGATCCGCTGTCCTGTTTCAGACATTTCACGGCAGGGCCGCACGTCTTCCGGTGTCACGGTATTTTCCACGGCAGAGGACGAAAAAGTCGTGTCTGTCGCGTGGATCGCCGAGCAAAATGATGCAGGTGAAGAATCTGACGATGTGGTTGAATAAATTGAATTGTCTCTAATCCAGAGACAATCGTTCACCCGTCGTTAACCCGATAAAGGTCGAATGCACGCGCTGCAGGGATATTCCCTGTGGTCAATGTTTCTGTAAAGGAACCTGTCGAGCAAAGGGAATACCATGACCTTCTTAAGAAAATATGCCTACACATCGGGGCGCATATTGCTGTCGATGATCTTTATAATGGCGGGATTGATCAAACTTGATGATCCGGCCGCATTCGCAGCACTGTTGGAAACCGGCGGTATTCCGGGCACGGCTGCCTATCCGCTGATTGCGCTTGAGATCATTGGCGGTGCGATGATTCTGGTTGGCTATCAGACCCGCAATGCCGCGATTGTTCTTTCCACGATTTACTTTGGCGGGCTGATTTTGCTGAACAGAACGCTGGGCAGTCAGATGGAAATCATGACATTCGTGCAAAATCTTGGTCTTGCCGGTGGCTTTTTGCTGCTGTTTGCCAAGGGGCCGGGCATATTGTCGGTTGATAACGGCGGCTAAGCGCACGAAAAACCGGGCCGCGAAATCGGCCCGGTTTTCAATATTTGATCTGCAAATTCAAAATTGATTGGTCACTGGTTGGCAGCGTTGAGGACCAAATCAAACAAAACTTTGCCCGTTGGTCGCGCAATTGTGCCCAATTCAACCATTTTACAACCTAATGTCGTCAGATTTTGCTGTCAGTGTCCCCTGTAATCACGGGGAAAATCCCTTCGAAAATAATGACACAAGTCAAATCAAAGAAGGCTGATACACTATGAACTTTCAAGCACTGACACCCGAGCGGTTGCGCGATCTTGCCAATGCTGCGGCGCGTGTCCTGATCGCTTCGTTCTTTATAGCGGTTGCACTTGGCGTTGTGGTTGACCCCAACGCCATAATCAAATCCGACGCATTGTCCGGTATGCCAAATTACCTGCGCTGGCCCAGTGCCACGTTTGAGATGATCGCGGCACTGTCCATTTTACTGGGATTTCAAACCCGCATGTCTGTGGCGCTGCTGGCACTTTACGTGTTCTGGTCCAGCTTTATTTTCAACTATATTCCGTCCAACGATCTGGCGATTGGGTCGTTCTGGCGAGATTTGGCGATGATTGGCGGGTTGCTTTTGTTGTTTGCCCACGGCACCGGACGGTTCTCGATTGATTATTATTTGGTTCGCGAAGACATGGACGAAGACAACGAAACAAGCGTTCAGAACATGGCGGATATTGCGCAGGGGCATACAGAGCCCGCTGTCACCGGCTGAACCGGCCCAGATCGATTTAAGGGGCTCCGGAACCGGGGCCCTTTTCTTTTGCGTGATCCTGCCCTACATCGCCGGATATGAGCAATTGCATCCATATCATTGGCGGCGGGCTGGCCGGATCAGAGGCCGCATGGCAGGCTGCAAATCTGGGCGTTTGCGTCATCCTGCACGAAATGCGCCCCAAAGTTGCGACATTCGCCCATAAGACCGACGGTCTGGCGGAACTGGTGTGTTCCAATTCTTTTCGTTCTGATGATGACGAGGCCAACGCCGTTGGCCTGTTGCACTGGGAAATGCGGGCGGCCGGTGGCCTTATCATGGAAATGGCAGACAAGCACGCCCTGCCCGCCGGCGGTGCCTTGGCGGTTGATCGCGAAAACTTTTCGCAAAGCGTCACCAAACGATTGCTGGCCCATCCAAATATTACGCTTGAGGTTGGCGAAATCGAGGGCCTGCCGCCAAGTGACTGGGGCCAAACAATTATCGCCACCGGTCCGCTGACGTCCAACGCGCTGGCCAAAGCCATTCTGGCCGAAACAGGCGAGGATTCACTGGCCTTCTTTGACGCAATCGCACCCATCGTGCACGCGGACAGCATTGATATGACCAAAGCCTGGTTTCAATCGCGCTATGACAAAGGCGAAACAGAAGCGGACCGCACCGCGTATCTTAATTGCCCGATGAACCGCGACCAGTATGAAGAATTCATTGACGCATTGCTGGCCGCTGACAAAACGGAATTTCACGACGGCGAGTTGGACACCCCGTATTTTGAAGGATGCCTGCCCATAGAAGTGATGGCGCAGCGCGGGCGTGAAACCCTGCGCTTTGGTCCGATGAAGCCAGTGGGCCTGACAAACGTCCACCAACCGGATGAAAAACCCTATGCCGTCGTGCAACTGCGCCGCGACAATGCATTGGGCACCTTGCTGAACATCGTCGGCTTTCAGACCAAGATGAAATACGGCGCGCAGACCGAAGTTTTCAAACGCATTCCCGGCCTTGAAAACGCGCAATTTGCCCGGCTTGGCGGCATTCACCGCAACATTTTTATCAACTCGCCCCGTCTGCTGGACGACCAGATGCGCCTGCGCGTTCGGCCCAATATCAGGTTTGCCGGGCAAGTTACCGGTGTTGAGGGATATGTTGAAAGCGCTGCGATGGGTCTGTTGGCCGGGCGGATGGCGGCGGCTGACGTGCGGGGCAACGTTTTGGCTGCGCCGCCAAATGAAACCGCGACCGGGGCGCTGGTGCACCATATATCGGGTGGCGCCGTGGCCAGGTCTTTTCAGCCGATGAACGTCAATTTCGGCCTTTTTCCACCCATCGAGGGGATCAAATCAGGCAGGCGCGCCCGCAAGGACCGCTATAAGGCCTATACCGACCGGGCCAAATCAGCCTGGCGGCAATGGCTGAAAAACGCCGGGGCTTGAAACTGGACCAACGGGCCGACAACCGCTAAGTTGGGGATTACCAAATAGGCAGGGCATCCGGGTGGCATCTTCAAATTCTGACGACAAGTTTCTTTCAAAAGCCTACGCTGTTGAATCCATTGATGAAACGCGGGACTTTTACAAAGATTGGGCTGACACTTACGATCTGGAAATGGCGGAAAACCAGTATGCGACACCAACCCGGTGTGCTGCGGCGCTGGCAACTCTGGCACCAAACATGGACGCTCCGGTGTTGGATATCGGCTGTGGCACCGGAATTTCCGGTGCAGCCCTGCGCCGGGCCGGGTTTTTAACTGTGGATGGCAGTGACCTGAGCGACGCGATGTTGCAGGCAGCACGACAGAAAAATATTTACCGCGATCTGTGGCAGGTTGATCTGGACAATCCCTTTCCCTTTGCAATCGGCACCTATGCGCATATTTCTGCAATGGGCGTCATCGCCAGTGGCCACGCTCCACCTGAAATGATTGATCAGGTGCTTGGTGCGCTGCCCGCCGGTGGTTTGTTTGTATTTTCGCTGAACGATCACACGTTAAGCGATCCGGCATTTGAGGCCCGTGTGGCGGAAAATCTGGATACCGGAGCGGCAGAGCTTTTGTTCAAGGAACACGGCGATCATTTGCCGGAGTTTAGTATGAAATCAAACGTTTACGTCATGAAAAAACGCTGAATGCGCTTTCGCTTTGCGCCCTCGCCCAGTGGTCCCTTGCATCTGGGGCATGGGTTTTCAGCGCTTACAACCTGGGACATGGCGTGCGCTTGTGGCGGCGAATTTCTGCTGCGGATTGAAGATATCGACCACACCCGCTGCCGCTGGGAATTTGAAACCCGGCAAATGGACGATCTGCGCTGGCTTGGTTTGCATTGGCCAAATCCCGTCATGCGGCAATCTGAACGGCAATCGCAATATAATGACGCCCTTAAAATTTTGATAAAGAACGATCTAATTTATCCCTGCGGCTGCACGCGCAAGGACATCAAACAGGCGCTGTCCGCCCCACAGGAAGGGACCGGTGCAGCCCGTGACGTCTATCCCGGCACCTGCAGAACCCGGTCTATGCACAGCCGGACTGAAAATGACAGCCTGCGACTGGATATGGCAAAGGCAATCGCTTTCCTTGGTGGTGAAAAAACCGTTGCAAAGCTGTTTTTTACAGAGCTTGCAAACGACACTGAATTCAATCATTTTCTGAGTAAATCCAACATGTTGCGCAAAATCGGTGACGTTATTTTGGCCCGCAGGGACATTGGCACATCCTACCATCTGGCGGTGGTTGTCGACGATGCGGCGCAGAAAATCACCCATGTGACCCGTGGCAAGGATATTTTTGAGGCAACGTTTATTCACAGGCTGTTGCAGGCATTGCTGGACTTGCCAACACCGTTTTACCACCACCACCGCCTGATCCGCGACACAGCCGGCATCCGGCTGGCCAAGCGCACCGATGCCAAGGCACTGGCGGTTTACCGCGGCAACGGCACGACGCCCCAACAAATTCGCGCGATGGTCGGTCTATAGGCCTTCAGCCGTCACAACTTCACGCCCGTCGGTTATTTCTGTATAAAAACAGGATGTTCTGCCGGTATGACAGGCCGGGCCAACTTGCGTGACCTGCATCAGCAGACAATCGCGGTCGCAATCCAAACGCATATCCACCAGCGTCTGAACATGGCCGCTGGTTGCTCCTTTTTCCCACAATTCAGCCCGCGAGCGCGACCAATAGGTCACGCGGCCGGTGTTCAGCGTCACCTCAAGGGATGTCAAATTCATCCACGCCATCATCAGCACAGCGCCGGATTTCGCATCCTGCACGATTGCCGGAATAAGGCCGTTTGCATCCAGTTTCAGGCTCTTGGGGTCAAATTTTGTGCGGGTCATCACATGTTCTTTTAATATTGGTTTGCTTCCCCTATCTAAGGTTAGAAACCGCTTATGGAAAGTGCAACACGGATGCCTGCCGAAACTGATCTGATAAAACTCTACTCCAAGCGTATTCTGGCTCTGGCGGCAGAAATTCCGCACACCACGCGGCTGGTTGAGCCTGACGGCAGTGCGCGCAAACGGTCGCCTTTGTGCGGTTCTACGGTCTGGGTGGATGTCAACCTTGCGGATGGCAGGATCGTTGATTTTGCTCAGGATGTAAAAGCTTGCGCCCTTGGGCAGGCCGCCGCCTCTGTTGTTGGAAAACAGGCCATTGGCCTGCGCGAGGCGGATATTTCCAAAGCCCGCGATCAATTGTGGTCGATGCTGACCGGGGGCGGGCCGGTGCCTGATGCGCCATTTGACGCGCTGGCGGTGTTGGAACCGGCACGGGACTATAAGAACCGCCACGCCTCGATCATGCTGGTGCTGGAGGCCACCCTGGCGGCCATGAATTCTGCCGCAAAATCAAAATACGCCTGATCCAAGGCCGCGTCCTTATTACCGGTCTCAGCAGAGCTTCCATTTCCATTTGATCTTGCGCGCAATTCATTCCGAAAACCGCTGCCCGGTATTCGGATTGCGCTTTATCGTTTCATTGTTCCAAAAATACTCAAATCCCGCACAAAAAAACCGCCGCAACTTCAAAGATTTGAAGCGCGGCGATAAAGTTGCGAGCTCGTTTTCGTAGGCGATACAGAATATTCTGAATCAAAGCGCCGGTCCGGGCAGACCGGCATAGATGCATCTTTCAGAGGGGACAGAGATGCACACCACATGAGCGAAAACGAGCCGCAGGCGAAACTGTCAGGCCATACCCGGCAGGCTGAGGCCAACCAAAAGCACCACAACTATGGCGGCAACGCCAATGGTGTCTTCCAGCAATGTTGCGGGCGCGCGGGCGATAATTCTTGTAATTTCGGAAACCATATTAACCTGCCGTCCATTTTTTTGTTTCCCCTTTGTTCCATATTTCCTGACGAAATGTAAAGAACTTTTTAGGAACATTTGTGAACTTTTTGCAAACAAACCCGATTTCTAAAGCTAACCCACTGAAATCAAACGGATCGCCTGATCCTGATCAGTCAGGTACAACAGCACCCGCGCCGCCTGCCCGCGTTGGCTTTTCAAATCAGGATCCTGCACCAGCAGATACCGCGCGTCATCATGCGCCATTTTCATCAAATCCGTCTGACTTTCCAGATCGGCGATCCTAAATTTTGGCAGGCCTGACTGCTGCAATCCCAGAACATCCCCCGCCCCGCGCAATTTCAGGTCTTCCTGGGCAATGACAAACCCGTCGTTTGTGTCTCGCATCACGTTCAACCGCTGTTCCTGCGCCGGGCCCAGAGGTGGTGAATACAGCAACAAACAGGTGGAGGCCACATCGCCGCGCCCCACCCGTCCGCGCAGCTGGTGCAGTTGCGCCAAGCCAAACCGCTCTGCCGCTTCGACCACCATGATCGTGGCGTTGGGCACATCAACCCCCACCTCGATCACCGTTGTGGCCACCAAAACCTTGGTGCGTCCCTGTTGAAAGTCCAGCATCGCCCGGTCTTTTTGCTCCACCGGCATCTGCCCGTGCACCAGTCCGACGTTTTCCTCACCCAGAACTTTGCGCAGCACCCGGTGGCGGTCGCTGGCCGCCGTCCATTCGACCAATTCGCTTTCCTCAACCAAGGGACAGACCCAATAGGCCTGCTGGCCGGCATTTATCGCTGATTTCAACCGTTCCAGTACATTTTCCATCCGCCCGGCAGCGACGATCGCGGTCTTGATCGGTTGCCGGCCGGGCGGTTTTTCGTCCAGCACGGAAATGTCCATATCGCCGTATTGCGCCAGTTCAAGCGAGCGCGGAATGGGTGTGGCTGTCATCACCAAAACATCAACCGCCTGCCCCTTTTTGCCCAGTTCCATGCGCTGTCGCACGCCAAAGCGGTGCTGCTCGTCGATCACTGCCAGTCTAAGGTCTTTAAATTCCACATCTTTTTGGAATACCGCATGTGTGCCCAACAAAATACCAATTTCGCCGGTGGCCAACTTTTGGGTTTTTGTTTGGCGCGTCTGGCCCTTGTCCCGGCCCGTCAGAATTTCAATTTCAACGCCGGCCGCATCGGCCATCGGGCGCAGGCTGTCCAAATGCTGGCGCGCCAGAATTTCGGTCGGCGCCATCATCACGGCCTGACCGCCCGCCTCGACAGCTGCCAGCATCGCCAGCATCGCCACCAAAGTTTTGCCGGAGCCCACATCGCCCTGCAAAAGACGGTTCATCCGGTTTGGTTTTGCCATGTCTTTGGTTATGTCAACAACCGCTCTGGTCTGGGCCGCGGTTGACGTATAGGGCAGTGTTTTCAACACCTTACCTTGCAGAACCCCGGTCGCCGCACTGGCGATTCCGACCGCGCGGTTCCGTCTGGCCCGGGCCAGCGCCAATGTCAGTTGGTGGGCGAACAATTCATCATAGGCCAGCCGGGTGCGCGGCGGGGCAAAGGGCGATATGTCCAGATTGTTGGTCGGTGCGTGGGCGGCGGTGATCGCAAAACGCCAGCCCGGCCAGTTTTGTGCCCGCAATATTGACGGCTCGATCCATTCGGCAAGATCCGGCAATTTATCCTGCGCAGACATCACCGCCTTGAACATCATTTTCTGGGTGATCCCGGCGGTCAGCGGATATTGCGGCTCAAACGCCGGGATTTGTTCTGCCTGATTTTCGGGCAGGATGTGGTCCGGGTGCACCATCTGCGCCACCCCGTCAAACAGCTCCAGCTTGCCGGAAATCACCCGCCGCTGGCCGGATGGCAGATTTTTGCGCAGCCAGTCGGCGCGGGCATGGAAAAATACCAGTTGAAAGCTGGTTTTGGCATCCCGCACGGTGATCCGGTACGGGCGGGTTTTGGCGGTATTTGGGTGATGCAGGCCAACCTCTACCTGCACGGTCACGACGGATGGTGCCTGAATATCCGAAACAGACTCGCGGATTTTTCGGTCTATCCCGCCGTGTGGCAGCGTGAACAGCAGGTCTTTGGGCCGCGTAATGGCCATATTTTCAAGGTTTTGTGCAGACCGCGGGCCTACGCCCGCCAGTTTTTTGATGTCCGCAAACAGCGGAAACAGGATTTCCGGGCGTCCGCTCATGCGCCGGTCTTTGCGCCAATCAAATCCAGCCAGTCGTCCTCGTTCAAAATGGTGATGCCCAGTTCCCGCGCTTTTTTGGCCTTTGAACCGGCACCGGGACCGGCAATCACGATGCTGGTTTTGGCGGAAACAGAGCCGGAAACCTTTGCGCCAAGGGATTCTGCGGTCGCTTTGGCCTCTGCCCGGGTCATTTTTTTCAATGTGCCGCTGAACACGACGGTTTTGCCCGCAACCGGGCTGTCGGTTTCCGGTTTTTCCGCGTCAATCACGGTCAGATGCGCCACCAGACGATCAATCGAGTCCCGCCCGACGCCGGGATGAAACGCCACCACCAGGGCCTGCGCCATCACCTGCCCCACGCCATCTATGGCCAGCAGATTATCCCAGCATTCGCCTTCAAAATCAGCGGCTTTGGTCATGGCATCTTCAAAACTGTCCCAACTTTCGTAAGCTTTGGCCAGCATATTGCCAGAGTTTTCACCCACATGGCGAATGCCAAGTGCATATATCAAGCGGCCCAGCGGGATGGTCTGTTTGTCTTTGATTGCCGCGAATAATTTATTGGCCGAAATCTCGCCCCAGCCTTCTTTGTCTTGCAGGGCGTTGTCAGGCGGACCAAACCGATCCTGCAGTGTAAAAATATCCGCCGGTTCCTTGATCCAGCCATCGGCAAAAAACTGCTCCACCTGCTTTTTGCCCAGCCCGTCAATGTCAAAGGCTGCGCGGGATACGAAATGTTTCAACTTTTCAACGGTTTGCGCCGGGCAAATCAGGCCGCCTGAGCATCGGCGCACAGAATCGCCGGTTTCGCGAAAAGCTTCAGAGCCGCACTGCGGGCAGACATCGGGCATTTGATAAGGCTGCGCCTTTTTTGAGCGTTTGGCCAAATCCACGTCGCGCAGTTTTGGGATCACGTCACCGGCGCGGTACACCTCCACCCAGTCGCCAATGCGAAAATCCCGCCCGTTGCGGATTTTTGCGCCTTTGCTGTCCAGCCCGGCGATAAAATCCTCGTTGTGCAGCGTGGCGTTTGACACCACGACGCCGCCAACGGTCACGGGTTGCAACCGCGCAACCGGTGACAAGGCACCGGTGCGCCCTACCTGAATTTCGATATCTTCAAGCCTGGTAAAGGCGGTTTCGGCCGGAAATTTATGGGCCACCGCCCAGCGTGGCGTGGTGGCGCGCGCGCCCAGCCGCCGCTGCAGGTCCAGATCGTTGACCTTGTAAACCACACCGTCAATGTCATAGCCAAGCGTCGCGCGCTGGACCTCGATGGCGTGATAGTGTTTCAACAATTGCGTGCTGTTGGCACAGGCTTTGGTAAGCGGATTGACTGAAAACCCCAGTTTGCCCAGCCGCGCAATCGCGCCGGTCTGGGTTTTTGCCAGCGGTTCAGACAATTCTCCCCAGGCATAGGCGAAAAACCGCAGCGGTCTGGATTTGGTGATTGTGGCGTCAAGCTGGCGCAAAGAACCGGCGGCGGCATTGCGCGGGTTGGAAAATTGTTTTGCACCAGCGGCATCCTGATTTTCGTTCAGCGCGGTGAAATCGGGGTGGCTCATGTAAACTTCGCCGCGCACCTCAAGAATGTCCGGTGCGTCACGCAGATATTCAGGAATATCCTTAATTGTCAGCGCGTTGGGCGTTACGTTTTCGCCCTCTGACCCGTCGCCGCGGGTTGCGGCCTGCACCAGCCTGCCGCCCTCATAGCGCAGCGAAAGCGAAAGGCCGTCGATTTTTGGTTCAGCACAGAATTCCAGTGGCTGACCGTCGCGCAGTCCAAGATAACTGCGCACGCGCTCTTCAAAATCGGCGACATTGCCATCATCAAATGCATTGCCCAGCGACATCATCGGCACCGCGTGGGTGACTTTTTTAAAACCGTCTTTTGCCGCGGCACCAACCGCACCACTTGGGCTGTCGCTGCGTATCAGGTCCGGAAACTTCGCCTCTATTGCCGCGTTGCGCCGCTTAAGCGCGTCATATTCGCTGTCGCTGATAAAAGGATCATCGTCGGTGTGATAGGCAGAGTTTGATCTGGCCAGCACCCCGGCCAGCCGCAACAGTTCTGCCCTCGCCTGCGCAATTGTCAGATCATCAATATTGATCGTCGCCGTCATGGCCCGCCCCCTGATCCATCCACCTAAAAATAGGTGGCGCAGTCAAGGAGGTCCAGCCGTTAATCAGCCGCGCAAACAGCGCAGGCCTTCAGAACATTCTCAGGCGCCAACCGCAATGGCGTCCATCATGGCATTTGGCGCCGGATCGCGCAGCACATAACCCCGACCCCACACGGTTTCGATATAGTTTTCGCCACCGGTTGCGGTGGACAGCTTCTTGCGCAGCTTGCAGATAAAGACGTCGATAATTTTCAACTCCGGCTCATCCATGCCGCCGTACAGATGGTTCAGAAACATTTCCTTGGTCAGCGTCGTGCCTTTGCGCAAACTCAACAATTCCAGCATCTGGTATTCCTTGCCGGTCAGATGCACGGTTGTTTCACCGGCGCTGACGGTTTTGGCATCCAGATTGACGCTGATCAGGCCGGTTTCGATTTTTGATTGCGCGTGCCCCTTGGAGCGCCGGATGATCGCGTGAATGCGGGCCACCAGTTCTTCGCGGTGAAACGGTTTGGTCAAATAGTCATCGGCACCAAAACCAAATCCTTTGATCTTATTGTCCGCGTCATCATTGCCTGACAGAATCAGGATCGGCGTTTCAATCCGCGCAAGACGAAGTTGCCGCAGCACCTCATGGCCGTTCATGTCCGGCAGGTTAAGATCAAGCAGGATCAGATCATAATCATACAGTTTTGCCAGATCGATACCTTCTTCACCCAGATCAGTGGCGTAGACATTCAGATTGGCATTGGAAAGCATCATTTCGATGCTTTTTGAGGTGGTTGGGTCGTCTTCAACCAATAGGACGCGCATGGGGTTTCTCCACAGAGTGGTTAATTAAATATGTGTCCACTGTCCTTTAGATTGGTTAATCACCGGTTACTTTCTTTACGAATGTTACTATTTCTACCTAGGGTTGTCTATAGCGCTGTAATCGCGTTGTTTTCAAAGCTCTTTCTCCGTGCTTTTCAACCGCCGACTGCCAGGATAAATATTCCTCTTCCGATAATCCGTAAGTTTTGCAGGCCTCAGACTGCGCAATCAGCCCGCCTTTTACTGCACGAACAACCGCTGCCTTGCGGCTGGCAACCCAGCGTTTTGTGTCCTTGGGGGGCAGATCAGAGCGGCTTATTCTGGTGCCGTCGGAAAGCGTCACAGACACCGGCCCTTTTTCGCGTTTAATATACATGTCGGACATTTTCCTGCGTTTCACAATCTTTTGCCGTCAAACGCTTAATTAGCCGTGAAAGCCGCCTCTTGAGACTGTGTAAGATTTTCCTATATTGCGTTTGAATATCCTGAAGGCCCGCTATGTCCGTTCCAATACCCACACATCCGGTAAATTCGCTTGGCTTTGCCAAAGCGCCCGCTGACACGCGCGTGTTGGTTGCCATGTCCGGCGGTGTGGACAGTTCCGTGGTGGCGGCGGTTTTGGCCGAGGAAGGGTATGATGTGGTGGGCGTGACCTTGCAGCTTTACGACCACGGCGCTGCGCTGGCAAAAAAAGGCGCGTGCTGCGCCGGGCAGGATATTCATGACGCCCGCCGGGTGGCCGAAGAAATGGGCTTTCCCCATTACGTTCTGGATTACGAAAACAAATTCAAGGAAAGCGTGATCGACGAATTTGCCGATGCTTATCTGGCAGGTGCCACGCCGGTCCCGTGCATACGCTGCAACGAACGGGTGAAATTCCGCGATCTTTTGGGCACCGCCAAGGACCTTGACGCGGATTGCATGGCCACCGGCCATTACATTCAGCGCTTTGACGGCGCTGGTGGTGCAGAGTTGCACGCCGCCGCTGATCCAAACCGTGATCAGTCTTATTTCCTGTTTTCCACAACACGCAAGCAACTGGATTATCTGCGATTTCCGCTGGGGCATCTGAAATCCAAAGAGGAAACCCGCAGCTTGGCACGCAAATACGGCCTGCCGGTGGCCGATAAACCGGACAGTCAGGATATTTGTTTTGTGCCCAACGGATCATACGCTGCGGTCATCGAAAAACTGCGCCCGGGTGCGGCTGATCCCGGAGATATCGTTGATGCAGACGGGAATACACTGGGCCGTCACAAGGGTGTAATCCACTATACCATCGGACAACGGCGCGGCCTTGGCATCGGCGGTGGCCAACCGCTTTATGTGGTCAAACTTGATCCGGCAAGCCGGCAGGTGACAGTCGGGCCAAAATCAGCGCTGGCGGTGAAGACCATCGCTGTGCATCAAATCAACTGGCTGGGTGACAGTGGCTTTGAGGCTGTCATGGAACATCATATTATGGTCAGGGTCCGCTCAACCCGGCCACCCGCACCGGCAATCTTGCGGCCAAACTCTGCCTCAACCGCAACCGTTGAGTTGCTGACAGCTGAAGAAGGTGTCGCGCCCGGGCAGGCTTGTGTTTTCTATGAAACCGACGGCACACGGGTATTGGGTGGCGGGTGGATAAAGGCGGCGGACCACGCTTAATTTGGCGTTATTCAATTCACGCTGACAACCTTGCAGTCGTTCTTTTTCCCCGCCTCAATCTTGGCGGCGCATTTGGCGATTGCCTGTTCAGCGGCCTGTTCGTCAGAGGCGGCTTTGACGTGAAACCCCCATTGCCCGGTGCTTTCCGAAATGGCAAAGGCTTTGGGCCCCGCCTTGCGCCGGTACTGTTTGCGAAAGGCTTTGCTTGCGTCACCGTTCAGTTGAAAGGACCGCCGCCCGGCATAATTCAGCGGCACGACCTGCATCACCACAACGCAGGGCTTTTCAGATTTTTCACGTTTGGCGTTGCAATCGGCAACAGCCGCTGCGCCCGCCGCAGCCACGCTGTGAAAATTCAACGCGGCTGAGGCGGAGATGCCGATAAATCCCGATGTGGGTGAAACGGCAAACGCACTGTAGTAAGGTGCATTTTTCTTGATGGCAGCTGTGCTTATTCCAGCGCTCAGTGCTTCGTCCAGAATGATCACATCAACCGCCTTGGCGCGGGTCGGGAACAGCAGCTTTTGCGCGGCTTTGGCATCCGGCAAGTCCTGCGCCATTAAAGCACCGGCAGAGATCGCCATCGCCAGACAGGCGCCAACCGCATTCCGCATGTATCTGGTTATCATATCAGCCAACCCAATCCTGCAATTTCCAAAGGCACATTAAAGATGAACCGTACCCTACACCAGACGCCCGGTACATTGACGGTGCGCTGGCGTAAATCTGCCACGAAAATTGCCCTTTCGCTGTCGGTTTGTTCAGTTGGTGACCACAACATATTTGACTATGCGGTTGTTGTTACTGTCTGAGAAATAATAGGTATTGGCGTTAACCGCCACACCTTCCGGATCATCAAACTTATTTGGCCCGATCCCCGGCGTGCCGTCACCCAAAACGCCCAGCAAAGTTTCGGTTTCCGGATCAATCAGCAAAATCCTGTGGGCGTCCTGATCCGCCACCACCAAACGGCCAAAATCGTCCACATCCAGATAGCGCGGACCGATAAAGCCGAATTTCGCATCGTCGAGCACTTTTATAACCTCAAGATCAGTGTTCAGCTGCACCAGCCTTTGGGCGTTGTTGTCGGCAACCCAGATGCTGCCGTCCAGCCCTTCGGCAACATCATGCGCGCCAAAAAAACCACCCGCCTGCCCGGTCACTTCGGTGCCCGCAACCGCAATCAGCGCACCAACGCCGCTGGCCATCACGTAAACCGTGCCGTTTGAATGGGCCAGCGCGCCCTCGGTTCGGGGAAACCCACGCAGGCCAAAGATCAATTCCGCCGGGTCTGTTTGCACGTCAAACACCACCAGCGCACTGGCACCGGTTGCCGCAATATAGGCCCGCCCGTCCGGTCCAAAAGATATATCATGCACGCCAAACAGCGCGGCATCCTCTATTGCGTCAACGATTTCAAGGCTGTCGGCATCCAAAATGGTGATGCGGTTGGCAAATTTATCCGCCACATAAAGCCGCCCGTCAGGCCCAATGGCCAGATCGTGCGGATCATCCAGAACCGCCTCGCTGGCGCGCTCAAAACTGGCAAATGGTCCCTGGGCCCAGCCCGGCGCAGAACCAAGATACAAAACTCCGACAACTTTCAAAATCATCCGGATCATCCGCAAACGGTAAAGCGAACCACCCGCCCTTGGCAAATGACTTCTTTTTGGCAATCACGCATGGACAGGCGGCACTGCTTTGATAGGCTGGCACAAACGACCGCAAGGAAAAACTGCCATGACTTTAAGCGCTGTTCTCACACATATTGACAACGATCTGCCAAACGCCACCAATCGCCTGTTGCAGCTTTTGCGCATTCCGTCCGTGTCCACCGACCCGGCCTTTGCTGCGGATTGCCAGAGCGCGGCGGATCATTTGGTTGATGATCTAACCTCGCTTGGGTTTGAAGCGTCAAAACGCCAAACCGCGGGCCACCCGATGGTGGTGGCCCATTGTGACGGTGACGGTTCGCATGTTTTGTTTTATGGCCATTACGACGTCCAGCCCGTGGACCCGCTTGACCTTTGGGACACGCCGCCGTTTGAACCGGCCCTTGAAGAAACCGCAAACGGCACGGTTATTCGCGGGCGCGGGTCGTCTGATGACAAGGGCCAGCTTATGACATTTGTTGAGGCCTGCCGTGCCTTTAAGGCCGTTACCGGCACGTTGCCCGCGAAAATCACGGTATTTTTTGAGGGCGAAGAGGAAAGCGGCTCGCCCTCGCTAGTGCCCTTCATGCGGGAAAACGCGGGCGAGCTGACCGCCGATATCGCCCTGATCTGCGATACCGGTCTTTACGGCCACGACACACCCGCCATCATCACCACCCTGCGTGGGTTGCTGGGGCTTGAACTGGTGATCAAGGCCGCCGACAAGGACCTGCATTCGGGCATGTTTGGCGGGCTGGCGATCAATCCAATCCGGGTGCTTGCGGACATCATTGACGGCCTGCACGATGAAACCGGCGCCATCACCCTGCCCGGCTTTTACGACGGTGTGCCGGAAATCAGCAATGCGGTTCGGGCCGGTTGGGACGGTCTGAACTTTGACGCCGCTGCGTTTTTAGGCGCTGTTGATCTTTCAGCCCCGGCCGGAGAGGCAAATCGTACGCCGCTTGAACAATTGTGGTCACGCCCCACCTGCGAAGTGAATGGCATATCCGGTGGCTACGAGGGCGACGGGTTCAAAACCGTCCTGCCCGCACAGGCCAGTGCCAAGATCAGCTTTCGTCTGGTGGGCACTCAGGACCCCGATAAAATACTCGCCACCTTTCAGGACCACGTGACCGCCCGCCTGCCCGCGGATTGCACCGCTGAATATATCGCGCCGGGCGGTGCCCCGGCCAGTGCCATGTCAACGGATCATCCGGCTTTTGCCGCGGCACAGGCGGCGCTGTCTGACGAATGGCCAAACCCGGCTGTGTTCATCGGCTGCGGTGGTTCCATCCCGATTGCCGGACATTTCAAAGAAGTGCTGGGCATGGACGCATTGCTGACCGGATTTGGTCGCGACGACGACCAGATCCATTCACCCAACGAGAAATACGATCTGGAAAGTTTTCACAAGGGCATTCGCAGCTGGGCCCGGATATTGGACCGGCTGCGGACCTGACCCCCAAACCGCCACATCTGACTTTCACCTTTGCAAAATACTCAAAACCGCCGAGCGTCCAGCGACGGCGGCCCGGTCCAACAAAAACCGACCGCAGGTCGGGCTTTTGGCGGAAGCACCCGGTTGCCTGTTTGGGCGTTGAGTATTTGGGGAACAATGAACCGGCAGGTCTGGTGATAAGAGCTGTTAAAAGCAGCAGCAGCATCGCTAAACCCGCCCTTTGCGACCCCCGCGGCGTCCTTTCCCGGTGGCCTGCGCCTGCCCTTCAAGCAACACCGCTGTCATTGGATGATCGGGATTTGCTGTGCTGTACTCGGCCAGTAAAGTGGCAATATGCGCCTGCATATCCTGACCAAGCGCAATCCCCAGCGCCCAGT
Organism: uncultured Rhodobacterales bacterium; assembly: GCA_964480735.1. Classification (GTDB taxonomy): domain Bacteria; phylum Pseudomonadota; class Alphaproteobacteria; order Rhodobacterales; family Rhodobacteraceae; genus UBA5972. Next base: position 25,216 of record CAYZQS010000012.1, on the reverse strand, counting down.
CCAAAAAGATCGACCGGCATTCTTCCGGTCGGATGCCTTTTATGCGATAGGCTTCAAAAATCAGCCCGCGCGGATCGATGCTTAGGTTGCCTTTCATGGGTGCCTCTGGGTTGTTTACGTTGATTTTAGTCGATGCAGTATACCGAAATGCCCGTCTTGCGGCACGAAAATCAGCCTGAGCGACCAAAAACCCGGTCTATTATCCGGGCCGTCTGCTTTTGCCGGCTGCGCAACTCAGACTGCAAGTCTGAAATCCGCCGGTGCCCGGTTTCGCGCAACAGGAATTCACAGGCCCCCTGACCAATAACCTCGGGATCCAGGTGCTGGTCAGTGACCAGTCGTGTCACCTGCCCCAGTTTTTGCAGCTGAATATAGGCCGCTGTTATGTCCCTGACTTCGGATGCGCTGCACCAACCAAGTTTTACGCATTGGCGCAGTTGCCTTGTGACCTGACGCGACGCGCTGCCAAAAACAAGGGCGGCGGCACTGGCCAGCAGTTCGATGTCCTGACCGCGCCCGGCGCCCATCTTGAATTCCCAGTCACTGGCCACGCGCCCGGCGTCAGAAGCTTCAGCCAGACGACTTCGCATGTCCTTAACATCCAGCAGCGTTTTTGCGCCATCTCCGGCCGTTTTAATCAGCCGGGTGCGAAATCCTTCGACTTTTGCCGCCAGTTCGGGTGCCCCGGCCACAACACGGGCACGGGTCAGGGCCAGATGTTCCCAGCTCCACGCTTTGGTCTTTTGATAGGCTTTAAAGCCGTGAAATGCCGTGGCCACCGGCCCTTTTCGCCCGGACGGACGCAGGCGCATGTCAACCTCGTAAAGCCGCCCGTCTGCCATCGGCGAACTGATCGCTGTTACCAGCGCCTGGGTAAACCGCGAAAAATATGTGCTGACGGGCAAGGGGCGCGGGCCGTCAGAACTGACCATATCTTCCGCGTCATAAATAACGATCAGATCAAGATCAGATGTGGCGGTCAAACTGCCGGCCCCAAGCGAACCCATCCCAAGGACGATCGCACCTTTGCCGGGCGGAACCCCGTGCCGCGCGGAAAATGCATCGCAAACCGGCGCATTCAGGGCGCAAAGACAGGCACCGGCAAGATCAGAATAATGTCCCGCGGCCTTGATTGCTGAAATATGCCCCTGCAGATGCATGACCCCCACCCGAAAGCGCATTTCCTTCAGCCAGCGCCGGGCGGTGTTCAGCTGGCCCTCATAGTCTGCGGCGCTGTCAAGCATAAGCCGCAGGTCTTGCGCCAACATTTGTTCACCGGGAATCCGATCAAAAAACGAGCCGCCGATTACCGCGTCCAGCACCCCCGGATTTCGTGACAGATAGCGTGCCAGACTGGGGGTGGTGGCGCATATGTCAACCAGCAGATCAATCAAATGCGGATTGGCCTCAAACATTGAAAACAACTGCACACCCGAGGGCAGACCGGACAGAAACCCGTCCAGTTGGATAAGGGCCTCTGCCGGATTGGCGGCGCGGTCCAGACGGTTCAAAATGATCGGTTGCAGACGCTTGAAAATGACACCCGCCCGCGCGGACCGCAGCGCCGGGTAATCCGGCCAGCGCGCAACCAGCTTTTGCGCGGTTGTGCCAAGTGATGCGGCCCCCTCAACAGGTGGCTGGCCCCGGTCCTGATTAAAGAACGTCTCGGTCAGGTTATGCACCATTTCAAGTGTCGCTGTGATCTCTGATTTAAAGACCTGCGCTTGATGCTGGCCGCAAAAATTCGCCAGTCGCTGAAATTGGCTGTCACTTTTTGGCAGGTCGTGGGTTTGGGTGTCGCTGATCATCTGCAAGCGGTGCTCCAGCGTCCGGAACTCTGCATAGGCCACGCCAAGCGCCTGCGCCGTGCTTTCAGAAATCCAACCCTTTTTGGCCAGCTGTTCCAACCCTTCAACGGTGCCGGAAACCTGCAGGTCGGGATCGCGGCCACCGGCGATGATCTGGCGGGTCTGGGTGAAAAATTCGATCTCGCGAATGCCGCCACGCCCCAGTTTCAAGTTGTGGCCGGACAGGGTGATCGGCCCGCCCAGCCGCTTGTGTTCACGAATGCGCAGGCGCATGTCATGGGCGTCCTCGATGGCGGCAAAATCAAGATGCTTGCGCCAGACAAACGGGCGCAAAGCGGTCAGAAAGCGCTTGCCGGCCAATTGGTCACCGGCGCAAACCCGCGCTTTGACAAACGCCGCCCGTTCCCATGTGCGTCCAAGGCTTTCGTAATACCGCATGGCCGCGCCCATAGACAGGCAAACAGGTGTGACCGCCGGATCGGGCCGCAACCGCAAATCGGTGCGAAAAACATAACCGTCACGCGTCACCTCAGACAGCATCTTGCACATGCGCCGGGTTATCCTGATGAAACCGGCGCGCAGACTGTCCCGATGTTCCAGCGGATGGCGGGTTTCGTCAAACAGCACAATAAGGTCAATGTCTGAGGAATAATTCAGCTCAAACGCCCCCATTTTGCCCATTGCCAGTACAGCAATGCCGCAGGCGTCATGGGCATCCGCAGCAACACAGCCCGGCAGTTTCCCCCGCTTTATTTCCGCTGCGATCAAATGGTCCAAAGCGGTCTGAACGGCAAAATCGGCAAACCGGGTTAACGCGCTGGTCACCTGTGACAACGACCAGACCCCACCCAGATCAGACAACGCGACCACCAGAGCAATCCGCTGTTTTGCCCGGCGCAATTCAAACGCCAGCCCTTCAAAGGTTGTGGCCTGCACATCTTCACGGATGCTTGCAAGGATGGCCCCGGTGTTGCGCTGCCAGTTTTCCTGCAGCCAGCCCTGATGGCGCAAAAGCAAGCCACGCAGATAAGGGCTGCATCCCGCCGTTCCCTCCAACAGCCGGTGGGCGTTTTCCGGCAGGTTTTGATAGGCCGCCAGAACGTCCCGCGCCTGTTCTTTGTCAAAGGGGATGGGGGATTTTGAAAACCGGGACATCAGCGACATGGACCAAGGATGAAACACCCTGCCTGCGCCGTCAACCTTGCGAATTTCCTGCCGCAAAACCGCCCGCCGCCACGCCACCAAGGTTACGTTCGCAAGTCACTGTGTCGGCTCGACAAACAGCGCCAAATTATTTATGCAACCCCGGCGCAACCACGGGGATCATCTTGAGCAAAAGTCTGAAACGGGTTGAAAATGCGCTGGCGGCTGCGGGTGTTGATGTGGACATCGTCCACATGACCCAGGACACCAAAACCGCGGCGATGGCCGCCGCTGCAGTCAATTGCAACATCGATCAGATTGCCAAATCGGTCATCTTTTTGGGCAGCACCTCGCGACAGGCCATTTTGTTTCTGACCGCTGGCGGCAATATGGTTGACCCTGATGCCGCCCTGTTTGCAACCGGCGAGCCGTTGGAAAAGGCGGATGCAGCAGTCATTCGCGAACAAACAGGATTTGCCATCGGCGGGGTGTCACCGCTTGGGCATCTGGCGCCAATCAAGGCGTTTATGGACCCCACATTGCTGCGTTTTGAGCATATTTGGGCCGCTGCGGGAACGCCCCATCATATGTTTCAAATCTCGCCTGACCTGCTGATGCGCCTGATCAGGGCGCGGGTTGTCGGGCCACCGGTCATGGGACGGGCTTAGAGCGCAATAAACTTCATGACCGAACGCGCGGCCCGCAGACCCGGCGCTTCACCGCCCTGGCCAAGCATTTCCATCGTTTTTTTGGCCGCCTCGATTTGCGGCGCAGAAAGCGAAGGGCCGTCCAGCAAGCGTAATAAACAATCTGCGATGGGTTCAGCGGCAAAATCCTCAAACAAAAATTCCGGCACGTGGCGCGTGCCCGACACGATATTTACCAGCGTTGCGGTGTCGATCAGACTTTTGCGCCGCAACAACCACCCGGTCAGCCGGTTCGTGTCATAAGCGATCACCATCGGCGTGCCGGCCGCTGCCAGTTCAAGGGAAACCGTTCCCGATGCCGCCAGCGCCAGATCGGACGCGGCAAATGCCAGCCGTTTTTGGTGTTCCGCTTTTTCCGGCGCCTCTGCGCTGTGCAGCAGTATAATCGGCTTTCCGGGCCAATCGGAAATCGACGCCAGAAACTTCGCCTCAACATTTCTGGTCACCGGAACGACGTACCGGATGTTTGGCCTTTGGGCTGCGACCCGCCGCAAAACATCCTGAAATACCGGACTCATCCGGTTGATTTCCATCAGGCGTGATCCGGGCAATACCGTCAGCAAAGTCTCGTTTTCGCCAATACTGTATTGCTTACGAAATAACTTTACCTCCGCAGAAGTTGGCACAGGGTCATCAACCACCGGATGGCCGACAAAATCACAAGACATTCCGGCCTTTTGCATCAGCGGCGGTTCAAACGGAAACAGTGCCAGCACGTGATCGATATGCCTGGCCATATGCACCGCCCGCTGTGGCCGCCACGCCCAGACCGTGGGCGCAACATAGTGGATGGTTTTCTGCGCCGGGTTCGCGGCCTTCACCTTTTTGGCAACCCGCAGACAAAAATCCGGGCTGTCAATCGTGATCAGCGCATCGGGGCGCAGATTGGTAACCGCAGTCGCGCAGTGTCGGACCCGGGCCAAAAGGCCGGGCAGTTTTGGCAATAACTCCACCAGTCCCATGACCGAAAGTTCTGCCATCGGAAACAGGCTGTTTAAGCCCTGTGCTGTCATCAGAGGCCCGCCGATACCGTAAAATTCGATCTTTGGGTTTAGTGATTTTAACCCCGCCATCAGACTGGCGCCCAGCCGGTCCCCTGACGGTTCTCCGGCAATCAGAAAAATCTTGACCTTTGTCATGGTTTCGCGGCTTTGGCATCCGCCTCAAGCGCCACGATGAACAGGCCCAATGCGTCCGCTTTGGCGATGGTGGCCGCTTTGTCGATAATAATCACGCCGCCTGCGGCAACCGCGATCCCTGCCAGTCCGGCGTTTGCCGCACCAACAACGCTGTTGGGTCCAATCGTTGGCAGATCAACCCGCCGGTCTTGCCCCAGTTTGGGGCATTTCAGCAAAACTCCTTTTGCACCGTCTGTGTCACGTCTGTCATTTGCATTTGTCTTGGCCACAAAGCGCAGCATTGCATTGGTGCCCTGCACGGTTTCCAGTCCCAAACACAACCCCCGCGCCACCACAACACCCTGCCCCACGTCAACCTCTCCCAGTGCCCCGGCGATTTCCAGCGCCCGGTCGATATCACGCAGATCTTCCTTACTTGGGCTGGCTTTGGTCAGGCAACCGGGCGGGGCCAGCAGATCGGTAAGAACGTCCTGCGCCGAGACCACATTAAAACCCTCATCGGCAAAAACCTGTAAGATGAATGACAGCAACCCGTCATCACCACCTTGCAGGACCGGCTGCAAACGCGGGGCAATTTTGGTAAAACTGGCGTCAAACCGGTTGGGATCAAGGGCCGGTCGCTGCATGGCACCGGCAAACACCACGCCCGTGCAGCCAGAGGTACGCATGTGATCAAAAACAGCACCAATTTTCTCAAACTCAGCTACAAATACCGGGTGCACACCGAAATCTTCGTGATCAACACCGGCAAATGTGATGATTTGAAACGGTCGGGCCAAACGCTGACATTCCGCCACCAGCAATTGTGGCAACCGACCGGCACCAGCGATGATCGCAAGGGTATCGTTCGCTTGATTTTCAGACGCGCTCATCCCCGGCCTTTCATTCCGGCAGGCAAAACGACCGATCACTGGAGGCCTGTAAAAACTCAAGCACATCCAGAACCAGCGGATTGTCCGGTTGACTTGCCGCCATCGCCTGCGCCCGTTCTGACAACGTGCCATCGCCGGAAAACAACTGCTTGTAAGCGGCGCGCAGGCCGTTGACGTCTGCCTTGTCAAGGTTGCGCCGTTTCAGACCTATCAGATTTAAACCGCTAAGATTTGCTGTGTGCGTCGTGACCGATCCAAAGGGGATCACATCTTTGGTGACCGCCGCGCCCTGCCCGACAATCGCACCCTGGCCGATCCGGCAAAACTGGTGAATGCCGCTTAGACCACCGATAATCGCGTTGTCGCTGATCACTACATGCCCGCCAAGGGCCGCGGAATTGGCGAATACACAATTGTTGCCGACAACACAGTCGTGCCCCACATGCACCTGCATCATGAACAGATTGTTGTCGCCCACACGGGTGACACCGCCACCCCCGGTGGTGCCGGGATTCATGGTGACATATTCCCGGATCATATTATTGGAACCGACAATCAATTTTGTGGTCTCGCCGCCAAATTTCAAATCCTGCGGCTGGCTGCCAAGCGAGGCAAACGGCCAAACCCGGGTGCCCGCGCCGATCTTGGTGTCACCGGACACAACCACGTGGCTGGAAAGGCTGACATTTTCGCCCAGCCTGACCTTGGCGCCCACCACGCAATAGGGGCCAACAGCACATCCGGCCGCCAATTCAGCGCCATCCTCTATGACGGCGGTTCGGTGAATTTCTGTGGTCTGGCCGTGCATCGTCCCCGCCTATTTTTCGTCTTCGGGCAACGAGATCATCGCGGCAAACTCGCCTTCCGCAACCGTTTTGCCCGCCACCTTGCCCTCTCCCCAGAACTTCCAGATCTTGCCCCGGCCCTGTTTCACGCTGACGTGCAGTTCCAGTTGATCCCCCGGCACCACCATTGACCGAAACCGGCATTTGTCCAGCGTCAAAAAATATACCAGAGGCTCGCGGTCAATCAGACCAAGGGTTTCTGAAATCAACACCGCTGCCGTTTGCGCCATTGCCTCTACAATCGTCACCCCCGGCATCACCGGCTTGGCCGGGAAATGGCCCTGAAAATGCGGCTCGTTATAGGTTACGTTCTTAAGCCCAACGGCACTTTCGCCAACCCGTATGTCCCGCACGTGATCAACAAACAAAAACGGATAGCGATGCGGGATCATCCGCTGAATCGTGGCCAGGTCAGCGGAAGGTAGGGCCTGTTCTGTCTGATCGTTCATCGCGTATTAACCTATTAATTCGATTGGTTTAGCGGTTTGAGTAACAACATAACCCGGCACTGACAAGCCAGTGGCGCGTCCTATTCATCGGGCACCGCGCCATCACCCAGTGTGTCGTTCAGATGATTGATCGCAGCTTGCGTAATATCGATGTTGTCTGTGGCCAGAACAACGGTCCGGCTGTCCAAAACCACATCGGCCCCCAGACTTCTGGTAAAGGCGACCAACAGTGGCAGCGCTTCTTGAAAAAATCTTTGCCGTTCTGACACCGCCCATGTTTCAAGATCAACGGCCTTTTGGCCTTGGGCCTGACGGATAATTTCGACCTTAACGTCAAAGGCATCCGCCAGGGCGCGAAACTCATCAGCATTCAGACCGGGGCGTTGTTCGGTCAGGGCCAGTTCTTCGGCCTCCAGCTCTGCCTCGATTTCACGGTTTTCGGTTGATAATTCACCGGACAGTGTGGTCAGGTTGTTCTGCACGCGAAGACCGAAATTTGACTGGTTAAACAAAACGTCCTGATTGAGGATGACGATTGGATGGCTGACAGGCTGTGCCAATACGCCCGTGCACAATAACCCGACCAGCAAAAAAACCTGAACTATTAGTCGGGGCACAGCCAGCGCCATAGCCGACCTAGAACCGTCCACCAATTGTGAATTCAAAGTTTTCGGGAATATCATAGGATTTGCTTTGCAATACCCGGCTGAAGTTAAACCGCAAAGGGCCGATTGGCGCATCCCAGAAAATCGAAAATCCAACGACCGAGCGCAGGCTCATGGTGTCGTCCACCGGGCTTGCACCGGCCAGACCTCCGGCGGTGCTGTCAAGGCTCCAAACAGAACCCGCATCAAAGAACACACCACCGTATATGCCATATTCTTCCGGCAAACCGATAGGAAACGACGCTTCCAGCCGTGCGACGGCAAACATATTGCCGCCAAGGGCATCCATGTTGGTCACCGCCGCAGAAACATCCCGTGGCCCCAGACCGTTTGGCGCAAAACCCCTGATTTGTGTGTCATTCAGAAAAAACCGGTCCGTCACCCGCGACGCACCGCCAAGGCTGACCAATATACCACCTTCGACTTCCGCCTTAAGCACAATATCGCTGTTGCCCAGTCTGATTTTAGAGGCAACAAGTGCCGTGGTCTTTGAATATCTTGTGCTGCCCCCGGCACCGGCCAAGTCTGTGGAAATGCGCAGCACCGTTCCGGCATTCGGATTAAACCCCGTGGCTGTGTTGTCAAAGCTGTAGGTCAGCCCAAATACACTGGCCGTTGCCGTGCCCGCGTCACCGGTAATAATTGCCGAGGACGCAGCGGTGTCCACAGCAGAAATCGTGTTTGAAGACGCCAGATACCTGACCTGCACCCGCCCGTTTTTGCTTACCGGAAAACCGATGCTGGGTCCGGCGCCGGTGAATACGGTGTCATAAAACGCCGCCTGCTGTGTGCTGGTCCGAAAGAAAGCGTCAACTCTTAATCGCAGATCTCTGTTCATGAACGCAGGCTCGGCAAAGGCCAGCTGGTAATCACGGTTGGCCGCCCCGCCGCCAATTTGCACTTTCAGGAACTGGCCTTTTCCCAGAAAATTCTCTTCTGCCAAATTTACGCTGCCGCCAAATCCTGAACTGGCCCCAAAGGAAAATCCAAAGCTAAGCGACCCCGTGGGTTTTTCCTCAACGTCAACATCCACAATAAGTCTGTCGTCGCTGGATCCGGGTCGTGTGGTCACATTGGCAACGACAAAAAACCCAAGCGCCTGAATGCGCGCCGCAGCGGCCCTGATTTCACGCGGGTTAAACGGATCACCCTCAACAGTTTTGAACTGTCGCCGGATCACCCGGTCCAGCGTGGTTGTGTTGCCTTCGATATCGATGCGTTCGACAAACACACGCGGCCCGCGCAGTATCACAAATTCAATATCCAGCGTCCGGGTATCATCGTTGCGCGTCACCCGTGGTTCCACCCGAATAAAATTCAGCCCCTTCTGGGTGGCCAGCTCTTCCATCCGCGAAATTGCCGTGTCCACGTGGGACGGAGAATAGGTGACACCTTCGCGCACACGGATAACCTTGTGAAACTCTGCCGGGTCGATTTCCACCAGATCACTGGTGGTGGTAATATCGCCAAAATCAAACGACTGCCCCTCCCGCACCCGGAAGGTCAGGAAAAACCCGTTTCGCGCCCGGGCAATTTCAGAAACAACCGACAGAACCTCAAAATCGATGAACCCGCGCGAAAAATAGAAATCGCGCAAAACCTGTTTGTCAAATTCGATACGGTCCGCCACAAATGTGTCGCGGTTTACAAACTGCCGGAAAATACCCGCCTGTTTGGTCTCCAGCGTCTGGCGCAGGCGCCGATCAGAAAAATTGCGGTTTCCCACAAAGCTGAGGCGCTGAATTTCGATGACCTTGCCTTCGAATATCTCAAACACCAGATCAACACGGTTGTCAGAGCGACGAATGATTTTCGGCACCACTTCGGCCGTCAGACGACCGGACTGACGATACGCCTCCACGATCGAAGCGGCATCGGCCTCGGCCTGGGCCGGATTATACGTGTGTCTGGGTCGCGACGCGATAACCTCTGCCAGCTTGTCGTCCTTGATCCGCTTGTTGCGCTCAAAGTTGATCCGGTTGATCGTCGGGAACTCCAGCACCACAATCACCAGCGTGCCGCCGCGCGGGGTTACATCGACCTTTTCAAACAGACCGGTGGCTTGCAGACGCTGAAACGCGGCGTTCACCTGTGCGCCGGTGACAATTTTGCGCAGCGGAATCGCGGCAAAACTTATGATCGAGGATGTTTCGATCCTCTGGTTGCCTGATACCGAAATATTAGAGAACGTATAGGGTTGGGCCAAAACGCTTTGGGCAGATGCAATCAGGCCCAAAACAACAGTCAAATTCAAAGCTGCAGAAACGAGTAAAACCCTGATCAAATTTCGAAAATTCATAGTCGTTCCACCCAGCTGCTCGATACAGGCCAACTGCCACAGCGGCGTCGACTCTTGCGGTTATGATTAAAGGCAATAATACACGTTGTCAAAACGACAAAACGACAAAGTCACCACAGAAATGCTCTGCGGTGTAACTTGCCAACCTAGCGCCATTGATTGTGGTCAGCGACCTTTCGCCGACCCGTGAAACCTACAGTAGTGTGGGGCTGATAACCGTTTGTTCCTGAACCATAAACGAGCTTGCGTATTCAACGCCAACCCAACCGACAGCCGCCATCGCCGCGCCGATGATCAGCGCGCTTAACAGCCGGTCGTTGTTGATATCAAACAAAAGCCCAAGACTTTGATAGCTGCTTGTTATTTGTTGCATGGGTACATGCCTTGCCTGCCTCATTATTATTGCCCCGTTTATGTGGGACGAATATGGCAACAGTAAGGCATGAAAACCGTTCAGATGGGCTTAACAGGCTATGGAACGATATTTACTCGCGTCAAAAACGGCCTCGAACGAGACGAAATCGAGCGGAAAAGTTGAACTATTAAACCAGTTTAGTGGTTTAATGATCGCCAATCTAAGCAGTTGTTTTAACGCGGTAATAACTGATTTATGGAAAACCACAGAGGGTTGATTTTGACTGGCCGGCAGGGCCAATATTTTGCGTTTTACCTGATTGGTACCGTTCGCATAAACACTTTGGCAAACTGTCAGCAGCGGAAATCATTGGTCAGGGCGAAAAACATCAGCGACAGGATCAATATCAAACCCGTTGACATCATAATGTTCAACGCCTTGTCACTTGGTGGACGCTTAAACACCGCCTCGTAAGCAAAAAACACCAGATGCCCGCCGTCCAGTACCGGAATGGGAAACAGGTTCAGCATCCCGATCGCCGTGGATAAAACCGCGATAAACCAGATGAATGTGGAAAACCCCTGCGAGGCCGCCTGTCCCGAGGTTTGCGCAATGCCCACAGGGCCCTGCAGATTACAGGTACTGATGTCGCCGGTGATCATATGGCGCAGGCCGCTTAACGAACCAGTAATGATACTGCCCGTTCGCTCTACACCAATTTGTAGCGCACGCAGCGGATTAGGTGTGTAGGTCTCAGGTTCAAAAAACAAACCGCCGCTGATGCCGATCAGATTGCGCTGGGTAAACCCGCCCTCGCCGTCGGGCATATCGACCACTTTCGCGGCCAGCGTAAAATCCCTGACCGTGCCGTCACGCCAGACCGAAAGCCGCATATCGCGGCCCTCAGACGCGCTGACAATCGCCTGCAATTCATAAAACGCGGTAATTTCAGTGCCGTCAACGCTGAGGATAAGATCGCCAACCGCAAGACCAGCGGCCATCGCTGCTGATTGTGGCTGCACGGTTTCAATCAGGGGCAACAGCGGAAACGGGCCGGAAACCCGCGTGGTTTCACCGTTGCGGGCAACTGTATAAATCTGCTGTCCCAGTTCCTGATCATCGCGGGCATAGGTATAAAGGGCGGCGTAATCCGGTGTTTTAACACCATTAATGGCCAGAATTTCATCACCGTTTTGCAAAGCATATTGCGTATCCGGCAGCGGCTTTAATCCGCTGATCACCGGCGTGTCTGTCGCCAGTCCGGTGCTCAGCACAACGGCCGCAAATATACCAGAGGACAAAATGAAATTGGCCATCGGCCCCGCAAGGACAGTCAGCGCCTTCTTGTAAAGTTTTGCGCCATGAAATGACCTTGACCGCGTGGCCTCGTCCATCGCCGCAATTGCCGCGCTGTCGTTCCGGCTGGAGGCATCAGCGTCGCCAAGAAATTTTACATAGCCGCCAAACGGGATCGCCGCCAATTGCCAGCGGGTGCCGCGTTTGTCGTTGCGGGCATATAAAACCGGGCCAAAACCCAAGGAAAACACTTCGGCATGAATGCCACACCAGCGCCCGACGATGTAATGGCCATATTCGTGAATAAAAACGATGATGCTGAGCACCACGATAAAGGCAATCAGCGTAAACAGCGTGCCGCCCACCAGCGGGATTGAATTGATTAATTCCAATGTAACCTCAAGAAGCCTGGCGCAGTTTGATTGCGTCGTTGGTTTTTATGCGGGCCAGATGGTCCATCGCCTGCACGTTGTCCAGCGAAATTGTGTTATTTCTAAGGTCGCCACTAGCAGACAACCCGTCCAGAACCAACTCAACTGTTTGTGCCATGTCCAAAAAGCCGATGTCACCGGCCAAAAAAGCATCCAGCGTTGCCTCTTTGGCGGCGTTAAACGCGGCCCCGGCCAGTCCGCCCATTTGCATCACCTCGCGGGCCAGCCGCAGTGCCGGAAATTTTTGTTCATCAGGGGCCGCAAATTCAAGCTGGCCGACCCTGGCCAAATCAAGACGTTGCAGCGGCAGGGGTTCGCGGTCCGGCCAGTTCAGCGCAAAGCCAATGGGACCGCGCATATCATGCGGTCCCAAATGCGCAAGGATGGCACCGTCCACAAATTCCACCAGCGAATGGACAACCGATTGCGGATGAACAAGGACTTCGATTTTTGAAGCATCCACACCAAAAAATTCTTTTGTTTCGATGACTTCCATCGCTTTGTTAAACAAGCTGGCGCTGTCAATCGAAATGCGCTGACCCATCGCCCAATTGGGATGCGCCACCGCCTGGGCCGGGGTTGCGGCGGCCATTTCCTTGGGTGACCAGTTCAAAAACGGCCCGCCTGACGCGGTAAGAATGATACGCGCAACCCGCGTGATATCTTCGCCTGCCAACGCCTGAAATATCGCCGAATGTTCACTGTCTACCGGCAAAATTGTGGCCCCGTGTGCCTTGGCTTCAGACAGCATCAACGGCCCGGCAGTGACCAGACTTTCCTTATTGGCCAGCGCCAAAATCCCGCCATGACCCAGCGTCGTCAGTCCCGGTGCCAGCCCGGCGGCACCAACGATTGCCGACATGGCCCAGTCCGTTGGGCGCTGCGATGCATCCAATATAGCATCTGCCCCGGCCGCTGCTCTAACCCCGGTGCCCGCCAGGGCGTTTTGCAACTCGTCCAGACATTCCGGAAACGCGGTAACCGCAATATCGGCCCGCAGCCCGGTGGCCTGTTTGGCCAGCTTGGCGATATTTCGCGCGCCCGTCAAAGCAACCACATCATAGGTTTCAGCGCCGCCCTGGCTTTGCATCAAATCAACGGTGTTGCTGCCAACAGACCCGGTAGAGCCAAAAATTGACACCCGCCGCCGCATCAGACGCCACCAAATTCCGGCAGGCGAAAGATCATGAAATAGATCAAAACGAACAGCGCCGCCCCGATCAACCCGTCAAATCGGTCCAACAGCCCGCCGTGACCTGGAATTAGGTTGGAGCTGTCCTTGACGCCGGTTCGGCGTTTGACCGCACTTTCCGCCACGTCGCCAAACTGGCTGGCCGCGGCGGTCAGGACGCTGAGCAGCACAAATCCTGCGCCAACGCCAAAAAACGCGCCGACTATAGCTGCCAGCACCAACCCGCCAATCGTGCCGGACCAGGTTTTTTTTGGGCTTAAGTTGGGATAAATTTTCGGCCCGCCAAACCGCCTTCCTGCAAAATACCCTCCAACATCAGCGGCGATCACCACCAAAATAAGCCAAACAGTAAAGCTAAAACCAAAAGAGGCGCGAAACATGTAAACGCTGGCCACGGCCAGCAAAATCGCGGCGCTGTAACCGGCAAACAGCAGTTTTTTCTCATGCAAAAAGATAAAGCCGACAGCGGGCACCAAAAACAGGATAAAAAATGACAGCGCATTGCCGCCAAATCCGGCCCGCAGCACCGTGGCTGCTGCCGCAACAGACAGAGCGATGATCAACAGTTGGCTGTCACCCGGGGCCACCATGCGCAGCAATTCCCAAATCATCAGGCCGGCGCACACAACCAAAACCAGCAAAAACACGATGCCGCCAAGGTAAACGCTGCCAAAGCCAACCGCTGCCATCACCAGACCGGTAACCACCCGCAGGCCGAGATCCGGAAATCCGGCCCCGCTGGTCATCCGGTTGCAGACCCAAACCGACGCTCGCGGTTGGCGGCCCCGTGAAGGATCTCCATAAACACCTCTTTGGTGAAATCAGGCCAAAGCGTTGGTACGAATTCATATTCCGCATAGGCGGACTGCCACAGCAAAAAGTTGGAAATGCGGGTTTCGCCGGAACTGCGGATCACCAGATCAGGATCCGGCAAATAGCGCGTGTCCAGATAATACCCGATACTGTCCTCTGATATATCCAAGGTCGAAACCCGGCCACCGGACACATCCTCTGCCAACAGTTTCATGGCCCGCGACAGCTCGTCCCGGCCGCCGTAATTTAGCGCAACCGTCAGGTTCAGGCGGTCATTCTTGGCGGTTTGTTCTTCCAGATCGGCCATCAAAGCGATCAGCTTGGCATCAAGTTGGCTGCGGTCGCCAATAAACCGGACCCTGACACCATCGACCGTCAGCTTTTTGGCCTCGCTCAAGATATACCGACGAAACAGCGCCATCAGGCCGGCAACCTCGGCCTCTGCGCGTTTCCAGTTTTCTGTCGAAAACGCATAAAGCGTCAGATATTCGACCCCCAGATCAGGGCAAATCTCGACGATGTCGCGCACCCGTTCAACGCCGCGCCGGTGGCCGACCAGTCGCGGCAGTCCCCGGCGGGTTGCCCAGCGGCCATTGCCGTCCATGATTATGGCGACGTGGTTGATTTTTCTGCCTGAATTTTCTTTGGTCAATCGACTGCTCTCAAATTTTTGCCGGCCTAAACCTGCATAATTTCTTCTTGTTTTGTCGACAGCATTTCGTCGGCTTTTACGATGGCGTTATCGGTCAGTTCCTGAACCTCGTCACTCCACAGCTTGTGATCATCCTCGCCCATGCCGTCGGCTTTGGCCTTTTTCAGCTGATCCATGCCGTCCTTGCGCACGTTGCGGATCGCAATGCGGGTTGATTCGGCATATTGTGCCGCCACTTTGGTTAATTCTTTACGCCGTTCTTCGTTAAGTTCCGGTATCGGCAGTCGCAAAATCGTGCCCTCAACCACCGGATTTAAACCCAGACCAGAGTTTCGGATGGCTTTGTCCACAGCGCCAACCAGCGCCTTATCCCAGACATTTACCGTCAGCATCCGTGGTTCGGGCACATTGACCGTGCCGCATTGGTTCAGCGGCATGCTGGCGCCATAAGCGTCGACCATAACCGGTTCCAGCATCGCGGCAGAGGCGCGCCCGGTGCGCAGGCTGGCAAATTCCCCCCGCATTGCGGTTAACGCCCCGTCCATCCGCCGTTCAAGATCATCAAGGTCAATTTCTATATCGCTGTCAGACATGGCACATCATCCGTTGTGTGGTGGTTGCTTTGTCATAGCGCATTTATTCCACGATTGTATAGGTGCCACGGCCTTTCAGCAGGCTGGACAACCCGCCGGGTTCATCCAGCGAAAACACAATGATTGGCAGATTGTTGTCCCGCGCCAGCGCGATGGCCGCCGCATCCATGACCCGCAGGTTCTTTTGCAGAACCTCGTCGTAGGTCACGCGCGCATAACGCACGGCATCTTTGTGAACTTTGGGGTCTTTGTCATAAATCCCGTCCACCTGGGTGCCCTTGAAAATAGCCTCGCAGCCCATTTCATTGGCCCTAAGCGTGGCGGCTGTATCTGTAGTGAAATACGGATTTCCGGTCCCGGCGGCAAAGATACACACGCGCATTTTTTCCAGATGACGCACTGCACGGCGGCGAATGTAAGGTTCACAAACCTGATCCATTGGAATGGCGGAAATCACCCGGGTGTGAATATCCAGCGATTCCAGTGCGCCCTGCATGGCCAGCGCGTTCATCACCGTGGCCAGCATGCCCATGTAATCGGCAGTGGTGCGCTCCATGCCTTGCGCAGAACCCTGCAGCCCGCGGAAAATATTGCCCCCGCCGATAACCAGACAGATTTCAATGCCCATGTCGTGGACGGCTTTCACCTCTTTGGCGATGCGTTCCACGGTTGGCGGGTGCAGCCCAAATCCCTGATCACCCATCAACGCTTCGCCGGAAATTTTCAACAGGACCCGTTTATAATCCCTGATATTGCGCGGCGATGTTTCAGGGGCCATTGGTGTCTCTCCGGGATCGGTCTATGGGTTGCGGCGCAAACTGTCTGAAAACGAATTGGTTTTCAATGCAAAAGGATTGGAAATAGGATACGGTGGATTGTTCAGGCGACACCGGGACACATCACCGTTGGTAAGAGACCAAATTCTGCATTAAATATAACGTGTAACCTATGAATTTCATTGACAAGATCAACTCTGAAAAGCCGATATTGATTGCCGGACCCACTGCTTCCGGCAAATCGTCGCTGGCGCTGCAACTGGCCGGAAAGTTCGGCGGTAAAATTATCAATGCCGACGCGCTGCAAGTCTATGAAAACTGGCGGATATTGACCGCACGCCCCAGTGTGGCTGAGGAAAACCAGTCGCCGCATGCACTTTACGGGCATGTGGGGCCCGATCAGGCTTATTCGGTCGGGCACTGGTTGCGTGAAGTGGCGAATATTATGGCGGAAAACGATCAGGGTCCGCTTATTTTTGTTGGCGGTACCGGATTGTATTTTACGTGTCTAACCAATGGTTTGGCGGACATACCTGAAGTTGATCAAACCGTTCGCGCAGCGGCAGAACGGCATCTGGCCACCGATGGCATGCAGCGCCTGATTGACGATCTTGCCCGGCATGATCCGCAAACCCTGTCACGCATAGATGCGCAAAATCCCATGCGGGTGCAGCGCGCGTGGGAGGTCTGGACGGCCTTTGGCAGAGGTCTGGCGGATTGGCAGGACAATACCCCACCGCCAATCCTGCCCTTGTCTGACTGCACGCCGCTGGTGATCAATGCACCAAAGGAACAGCTGACGCCCCGTATTGCACGGCGATTTGACCAAATGATCGCCGACGGCTGTCTTGACGAATGCCGCGCCAACCTTGCGGACTGGGACGCAACCCGCCCGTCCTGTCGCGCGATCGGGGCCGCTGAACTTATGGCACATATCAAGGGCGAGGATTCACTGGACGCGGCAGTTGAGGCCGCGCTGGTGGCAACCCGGCAATACGCCAAACGTCAGCGCAGTTGGTTCCGTGCCAAAATGGCCGACTGGAATTGGATCGACTTATCCACAGGCACCTCTGGATAAGTTGTTGATAAAAAATACGAATAATTGCCGCATCACCGTCGATAATGCTTGCGGCAACCGGAAGATTGCGTTTAATACTTGTACAAACACAACATAATCGAATGGAACCCGGCGCGTGCTTGATCAATCCCTGCAAAATCCCAGCAAAATTGGCGATGATCAGGATTACCGGCTTTTGACGATTCCCAAGCTGATGGCAGAGGGAAAATGGCGATTTGCCAGCCCGCGAAATTTATCCACAGATGTGTATATCTGGGTGACACGTGGTCAGGGGCGGGTTTTGATCAACGGAATTCCGCGTGGATTTGCCGCCCATTCGCTGCTGTACCTGCCAACACCCCATGCCTATGGATTTGAGATCGCCGCAAACGGGCAAGGCTATGTTTTGTTTGTTGGTAAAAGATCGGCAAAGGGCAAAACCACCGATCCCGCACGGATCAAGGCGCAAAGCATTTTTGATCAGGGGCAAATCACCGGATATCTGGAAAATATTCACAAAGAGACCACCGGTTCCGGCGTCAGCGCGAACCGGGTGATCGACAGCTATGTTGCATTGCTTGATGTGTGGATTGAAAGGAACCGCCGCCTGAACGCGCAAAGCACCAAAGACAGCGATCATCTGGCGGCGATGCGGATTGTTCAGCAGTTCGCTATGGATCTGGAATCCAATTTTCGGTGTGAACACAAGGTTGTCTTTTATGCGGCCCGCCAGTCGGTGACCGCCACGCATCTGACGCGGGTGTGCCAGTTAATTTGCAAAAAGTCAGCCTCGGCGATTATTCAGGACCGTCTGGCGCTTGAGGCCAAAATTCAATTGACCGACAGTGGTCTGAAAATTAACGCCATCTCTCAAACCCTTGGATTTACATCGCCAGCGTATTTTTCAAGATTTTTCACAAAACACACAGGTTTCGCCCCAAAATCATTTCGCCGGGCGTCTGCGGTAAAAACCGTCGCCCAGAAAAACTGATCCGCACGCCTGACAGTGGTTGGTGGTTCATAAGCCAATAGACGCAGGAATGGCTGGACAATCTGGCAGCGGTGCTCAAGATAGCGCGTGAATAATCAGCATAGCGGTTTATCATGTCCCATTTCGCCCCACTTCCGGACCCGCCCTATTACGCGGTTATCTTCACGGCCATGCTAAGTGATGACGACGCAGGATACAGCGAGACCGCTGCGAAAATGCGGCGGCTGGCAGCGCGGCAACCCGGATTTATCGGTGTTGAAGCAACACGCGGTGCCGATAGGCTGGGCATTACGGTCAGCTATTGGGAAGACGAAGAAGCGGTGAAAGGCTGGAAGCAGGCCAGCGAGCACCTGCTGGCGCAAAAAATCGGCAAAGAGCGCTGGTACAGTCACTACACCCTGCGGGTTGCCAAGATTGAACGGGGTTATGATGGACCTAAGGGCCGTTAGGGCGGTCCAGAAAACCTTTTCAGCCCCGGTTGGCGGGATTTCCGATCGTGTTCATGAATTCCTGCCGCAAGTCGCGGTCTGATTTCAACTCGCCCAGAAACCGCGATGTTACCATAGTTACGCCCGGCTTGTGCACGCCGCGAGTGGACATGCAGTGGTGTTCGCCCTCCAACACAACGGCAACACCGCGGGGTTCCAGCACATCAAACAAAGTGTTGGCGACCTGTGCGGTCAGTTTTTCCTGCACCTGAAGGCGCTTGGCGAAGGTGTCCAATACCCGCGCCAGCTTGGAGATGCCGACAACGCGGTCCACCGGAATATATCCGATATGGGCTTTGCCGATGATCGGGGCCATGTGGTGTTCGCAATAACTTTCATAGCGCACATCGCGCAGTACCACCATGTCGTCATAGCCTTCAACCTCTTCAAAGGTGCGCTGTAACATGGCGGCCGGATCTTCGCTGTAGCCACGAAACCACTGCCCATAGGCCTTGGTCACCCGGGCGGGCGTGTCCAGCAGCCCTTCGCGGTTTGGATCGTCGCCTGCCCAGCGGAGTAATGTTCTGACTGCTTCTTCGGCCTGTGCTTTGGTTGGGCGCAACACAAATGTCTTGGCCTCAATTTCGGTTTCAATGGCCGGGTCATGAATGTTCATGAACTTTCCCTTCGGTTTCACCGTTGCGTTGATTTACATGGACATTGTGGTTTTAAAATACCAGACCATAAAGCGTCGCAAGCGGGTTGATTTCGGTCACCCCCAAGAATCGACGTTACTAAAAGATGAATGAATTGTAAATCCTACAACTTTAAATAGTTAAGATATGGTGTTCAAAGCGCTGTGTAAATCTGCCAGCAGGTCTTCGACATCTTCCAGACCAACAGAAATTCGCACCAGCCCGTCGCCTATTCCAAGGTCCTTGCGGGTTTGCGGGCTTAGGCGCTGATGGGTAGTGGTTGCCGGGTGGGTTATAATCGATTTCGCATCCCCCAAGTTATTTGAGATTTTGAAAATTCGCAGGGCGTTCAGGAACTTAAAGGCCTGTGCCTTGCCACCCTTGATGTCCAGCGACAGCACGGTTCCGCCCGCACTCATCTGCGCACGCGCCAGACTTTCCTGCGGGTGATCTGGCAAAAACGGAAAAATGACCCGCGCAAGATTGGCGTGACCGGCCAGTTGTTCCGCCAGATACAGCGCCGTTGCGGCCTGTGCTTCACAACGCAGGCTTAAGGTTTCCAGCCCCTTCAGCATGACCCAGGCATTAAACGGGCTGAGTGCGCCACCGGTGTGTTTCAGAAAAGGCTCGAAGGTTCCGCGAATAAACTCTTTTGTTCCCAAAACGATACCACCCAAACAGCGCCCCTGCCCGTCAATATGCTTGGTGGCGGAATAAATCACCACGTCAGCACCCAGTTGAAGGGATTTTTGAAACACCGGCGTGGCAAACACATTGTCCACCATCAGCACCGCGCCAACACTGTGGGTGATCCCGGCAACGCCTGCAATATCAATGACTTCCAGTGTCGGGTTGGAAATCGTTTCCAGAAAACAGATTTTGGTGTCCGGGCGCACAGCGGCGGCCCATGCGTCAAGATCGGTGCCGTCAACAAATGTGACTTCCACGCCAAATCGCGGCAGCAGGGTTTCAAGAATGTAAAGGCAGGAACCAAACAATGCCTTGGCGGACACCACGTGATCCCCGGCCTGCAGGGCCGAAAACAAGGCTCCGTTTACCGCCGCCATGCCAGACGCGGTGGCAAAGGCATCTTCAGCCCCTTCCAGTGCTGCCATGCGTTCTTCAAACATCGCGACGGTCGGGTTGCCGTAGCGGGCATAGATGAACTCGTCCTCGCCGGTTTCGATAAACCGCGCCTCTGCATCTTCCGCAGTTTCGTAAACAAATCCCTGCGTCAGAAAAATCGCCTCTGACACTTCGTTATACTGGCTGCGGCGGCTGCCCGCGTGAACCAGTTTGGTTTTGGTTTTCCAGTTTTTGTCCATGTTCTTCATCCCTTGTGCGGACCGCACAAAAAAACCCCTGCCGCGCCAGCGATCGGGGGTTTCTCTCCGCGACCTCTTTAGTGGATTTATTTAACGTGGCCCACAATCCGGTAACAAATCGCCACGGAATGGGTTTATGTGATGGACGGAACAGCGTCAAGACTTTGTGCGCCGGGCATTCGGCCCTTGTATCTTGGTAAAATCGGTTCATTCTGGGCCAAGAGCTGCATAAAGGACACCCAAATGGCGGACCCTATCGAACTTTACTATTGGCCCACGCCCAACGGCTGGAAAATCACCATCGCGCTGGAAGAAATGGCGTTGCCCTACAATCTGCACCTGGTGAACATCGGTGCCGGTGAACAGTTTGAGCCTGATTTTCTGCGCATTGCGCCGAACAACCGCATGCCGGCGATCATTGACCCGGACGGGCCGGACGGTGCGCCGATCAGCATCTTTGAAAGCGGCGCAATCCTGCAGTATCTGGCGCGCAAGACCGGAAAGTTCTGCGGTGTGAGCGAGCGCAACCGGATTGAGATTGATCAATGGCTGATGTGGCAGATGGGCGGACTTGGCCCGATGGCCGGACAGGCGCATCATTTTCTGAAATACGCGCCCAGCATGGAGCCGCCAAATGATCTGCCCTATGCCAAGGACCGCTATCGCAACGAAACCGGGCGTCTGTTGCGGGTGTTGGACACCCAAATCGGCGACAAAGAATTTGTCTGCGGTGATTTTTCCATAGCAGACATGGCGATCTGGCCCTGGGCCAGCCTGTGGGAAGGGCAGGAGCAGGATATATCAGCGTTGACAAAGCTGTCCGGCTGGCTGGACCGCTGCTATGCCCGCCCCGCCGTGCAAAAAGGCCGCTCGGTGGCCAAGGAAATGCGCGGCAACCTGCAGGATAACAAGGATGCGCAGAAGGTTCTGTTTGGGCAAAAGGGATAATCGGAAGGAGCAAATGACTGCCGCCCGGTGCCCGCGGTTGGGCCATGACTTTCCCAATTCCACGTGATTGTTGAAAAAATCCGTGCCATTGCAAAATCCGGTCCCGGTTATCTTGACTTTTTTGCGGCACAAAACTGGCATTAGAACATAATTCAACTGGCAATTACTCTTTTGTAATTGCTGATATGCAGTAAAATTGGTGGCTTTTGAAAAGTTGCTGAAATAAGGCTTACTGCGCCATAACTCTACTGAGTGGCGCCAAATTACAAAAAGGGAGAAAAATATGAAGTTCACTAAATTAATCACAGCTGCCACGGTCGGAATGGCCATAAGCGCAAGCGCCGTTGTGGCCCAGGAAGAGTTGACTGTCGCCTACTTCCTGGAGTGGCCAACGCCCAACCAGTTTGCCCAGGCCAACAAGCTTTATGAAGAAGCACTGGGTATGAAGGTCAACTGGGTGTCTTTTGATGCGGGTACTGCCATGTCCGCCGCGATGGCCTCTGGCGACGTCCAGATTTCTTTCAGTCAGGGCGTGACCCCGTTTCTGGTGGCAACCGCTGCCGGTCAAGACCTGCAGATTGTTGATATTGCCGTGACATACTCTGACAACGACAACTGCGTTGTGCGCTCGTCTCTGGAAATCACTGCTGACAACGCTTCAGAACTGGCCGGTAAAGAAGTTGGCGTGCCACTTGGTACCGCCGCGCATTCCGGTTTCCTGGCTCAGATGAAACACTTCGGCGTTGATGTTGGTTCCATGAAAGTGGTTGACATGGCACCGGTTGACAGCGCTGCGGCGTTTGCCTCCGGCAATCTGGATATGGTGTGTGGCTGGGGCGGTGCGCTGCGCCGTATGAAAGAGCACGGCAACGTGTTGATATCCGGCGCAACCAAGGAAGCGGTCGTTGGCAAAGTTTTTGACGTAACTTCTGTTCCAACAGCTTGGGCGCAGGAAAATTCTGAAACTCTTTCCGCATTCCTTGCCCTCACAGCGAAAATGAACGCCCAGTACGCTGGTGGCCGTGATTCAATGATGGCTGATATCTCTAAAGAGGCCGGCATGGACGTGGAAACAACCACGGCCATTATGGATGTTTTCGGTTTCCCAACAACGGATGCACAGCTGAGTGACGCCTGGTTTGGCGGTTTCCTTGCGGAATACCTGGCATCCTCTGCCGCGGCTTTGGAAGAAGCCGGTCAGATCACACCGCTGAGTGATTATAACGCGGTGATCGACAGCAGCTATCTGGAAGCTGCCTCGAGCATGTAAATCAACCTTTGGGTTGACTAAAGGGGCGCGGCAGACACATCGTTTGCTGCGCCCTGTTCATTGGGTGTGCAGCACCAATTGGGGGAAACATGTCAGGCTTGGTTATCGACGACGTTTCAATGACGTTCGAACTGCCGGACGGCGGTCAGGTTGAAGCGCTTAAAAACATAAAACTGGATATCAAGCAGGGTGAATTGATGTCGGTTCTGGGGCCGTCTGGCTGTGGAAAGACGACGTTGCTGAATATTCTAGCCGGATTTTTGGCCCCCACGAGTGGGCAATCGCGCCTTGGCGATCATTTGGTCGCCGGCCCCGATCCCGAACGCGGCATGGTCTTTCAAAAAGGCGCATTGTTTGAATGGATGTCGGTGTCTGAAAATATCGGATTTGGACCGAAAATGAAGGGCACGCCACAGGCGGAGATAGACACTAAAGTGAAAGAATTGCTGGAGATTGTCGGACTTCAGGATTTTGCCAGCAAAATGATTTACGAACTGTCAGGCGGCATGCAGCAGCGCGTTGCGCTGGCCCGCTGTCTGGCAAACGACCCGGACGTAGTGCTGATGGACGAACCTCTGGGCGCGCTGGACGCGCTGACACGGGAAAAGATGCAATCGCTGGTTCTGGAACTTTGGAAGGAAACCGGGAAGACCATCATATTGATCACACACTCGGTTGAAGAGGCTTTGCTGTTGGGCGAGCGCCTGCTTGTGATGGCACCGCGCCCCGGGCGCGTGCACAAGGAATACCGCCTGCCCTTTGCCGAAATGGGCGTTGGCGCTGATCTGCGGGAGGTTAAGAAACATAAAGACTATGACAAAACCCGCGAAGAAATTCTGAACATGATCTGGGATATGGAAGAAGAGATCATGGGCCGGACAGAGGGGGCATAAGCAATGCTGGAGGAAATTTTAGAACTGTTCGTAACAGTCTTTTGGATGGGTCTGGGAATATTGGGGATCTTTGCTGTCTACCTTGGGTTTGCCGCCGTGGGCTCTGGTATCAATATGATAATTGCGCGGCTGCGGGAGCGGCAGCAGGGATACAACAGCCTTAAAACGGTTACGTTCGGTGATGAAAGCGCAGTCACGGCGAACCGGTTTGCATCGGTTCTGGGCGTGATTTCGGTCTTCTTTATCTGGGGCGTCGCAACAGACAGTGCCTTGACGCCTTCGCTGTTGCCGGGGCCATTTTACGGCACAACCAGCTTTGAATATACCGCCGAAAACGCCGACGGCAGGACCGATACGGCGATTGTGAATATCTTTGTGTACCGGGAGGGCGAAACTGCGGTGCTGCCATCAATCAAGGGTGACACCGGCTTTGCTCAGGACGATGCAATCGCGATCAAAATGCGCCGGTCCAAGCTGGCGCGGGCCAAAAGAAATGATATTGGCGGCGACGTTGACGGGTACCGCATCACCCACGTGAACGGTGAACCGATAGAACGCGAAGGTTCGGTTGCTTTTGATGACGGCGTGGTCAACATGACCCAAAAGGGCAGCCTGTCAGTGGTGCCCTCAACCGGAATGACGATGGAAGCGCTGTTCCTGCCCCCGCCGGAACAGGTTTGGCGCCGGTTTTTGGATCTGAACGCAAACGGGTATCAGGGCGTTGGCCTTTGGGAGAACGTGTTCTGGTCGCTTGTGCGGGTCGTTATCGGCTTTGGGTTGGGTTGTCTGTTTGGTATTCCACTGGGCTTTGGCATGGGGCTTAACGGCTGGCTGCGCGGGTGGTTTGACCCGATTGTAGAGTTTATGCGTCCGGTGCCACCACTGGCGCTGATCCCGCTGATCATCATCTGGTTTGGCATCTGGGAGCAGGGAAAAATCAGCTTGCTGTTCCTGGCCAGCCTGTGGATCATGACCATCGCCGCCCGTGCGGGTGTGTCCGGGGTGAATATCTCAAAAGTCCACGCCGCTTATTCGCTTGGGGCCTCTAAATCGCAGCTTTTGCGCAAGGTTATCCTGCCAAATTCGCTGCCGGAAATATTTACCGGTGCGCGGGTTTCGATGGGCGTGTGCTGGGGCACGGTTGTGGCCGCTGAACTTGTGGCCGCAGAAAAAGGCGCCGGTAAGATGATCATCGCCGCCTCAAAGTTCCAGTTCACCGACATCGTTATCGTCGGCATCATCATCATCGGCGTGATCGGCTACGGCATTGATATCGTGATGCGGATGCTTGAAAAGCGGCTGATCCCTTGGAAGGGCAAAGGATGAGGTAAGACGGTTGGCGATATCGATCCAGCCCTAAAGTGTGGGCAGATCACCGCGATATGTCGCCTAGAGCGCCGGACGGAATATCTGCACCGCTCAGCCGTCGCAATTTTACCAAATCTATGCGCTGCGTCGCTTGCCCGTAGCCCCGCTACGCTTGCGCACCGCAGCACAAATCTTTGGTAAAATTGCGACGGCTGAGCGGTGCAGATATTCCGTCCGGCGCTCAAGCGATAATCCTTGAAGTTTTC
>CAYZQS010000011.1:43573-48255 GCA_964480735.1 uncultured Rhodobacterales bacterium | reverse complement strand
GGCTTGACGCCATTGCCTTTCAGGCTTTTGACGGCGATCCGAAAACCGCGCTTGGACCTGTTCTTTTGAACCACGCGGGTGCGCTGTTTCATGTGGCGGGCAGGCTGGAAATAGACACCTGGGGCGGGCGACAAAAGCCAAAACTGCGGCTGGAAGATGCCGCTGCCGTGGACCCCTAAAAAGCCAAAACCGCGAAAGTTTTCCCCTTGCGTGGGCCAAGTGCAAAGACTAGAAGGCCCAGCACAAAGACTGCGGTCCCTTCGTCTATCGGTTAGGACGCCAGGTTTTCAACCTGGAAAGAGGGGTTCGATTCCCCTAGGGACTGCCACTTTTTCAATTTACAAATCCTGCTATCTAGCATTTTTTTTGACTTGTGGTTTCCAGCTTCAAACTGAAATCAAGCAAAATAGATTAAAACTTAGCCTTCTCGAACAAACTCGAAAACCCGTCAATTAACCATATTGGTATTGCATCTAGAGCTTTTACACATCCATATTGGGCCTCCAATGAAAAAAATCCCGCGTGAAAATCAACTCAAGACAGCCCGTCAAGATTTCAAGCAATGGCGAAGAAAATTGGGCCGTAAGAGAAAATATTCGGCCCCCAGTTTTGTACCACGACAACAAATCAAAATAGTCCCACCGTCAGTATTTAGCCTAACCAAAAACTATCTTGGCACCATGAAGTGCCTAATTTCATTAAAAGAAGCCACAGCAGCAACTACATCAGGAAGGAAAAAACAGCGCGTTTTTCTCGATTTCGAAAAAATTGAGGAGCTTTCGCTAGCCGCTGCCCTGGTTCTTGCAGCAGAACTTGATAGGTGGCGCAAATTACACGGTATAAAACTTTATCCTCGGAACCTAAAAGGCTGGAACAGTGAAGTAAAATTAATGCTTTCCGAGCTAGGGTTTTTTGATCTCCTTGGCGGAAACGTAAATGCAGGGAGTTCTTCGGTTTCAGAAATAAATGATGTTTCGGTTCTGCAGATGACAAGTAGCAACCTGCTGGATACAAGAAAAATTGCGACAATTAAGACACACTTGGTAAAAGTCGCAAAAATTCTGGGGCAAGACCCTTTAATTTACGGAGCAATGACTGAGGCCGCTTACAATTCGATTCTTCACGCTTATCCTGACAACCATAACTATCAGTATAGGCCGCTGCGGAACATGTGGTGGGCCACTGCAAGTTGGTCTATTCGTGGCAGCGAAGTGCGATTTCTGGTTTACGATCAGGGCGTTGGCATAGCCGAGACGCTTCCAGCTTGGGATCACTGGGAAAAAATAAGGGAATTTCTTTCTAGCTTTGCTAACCCGCTGTCAACACTTCTTAAAGAACATTCAAATATGATTGAGGCCGCAGTAGAGGTATCACGAACATCATTAACATCAGGACACGGCCAGGGGCTTTGTGATATACTGTCTCCAATCGACACTCTGCAAGCGGGTAGCTTACGTATCTTGAGTGGCAAAGGACAGATACTATATGAGTATGGGAAGGGAATAAAGAAAACTGAAAATTTGGAACACCTTGGGGGGACACTGATCGAGTGGAGAATCCCAGTTGGTAACTCGGAACCAACTTATGAGTGAGGAAAAAATGATTAAGATTGCTAAGGACTTTAGCGAGTTCCCCGGTGGGCGATATCCCAAAGATGGAGACGGGAATGGCACTGATTTTCGGGAAAATCATCTTGTTCCAGTGCTTAATTCTGGCGAAAAAGCTGTGATCGACTTGGATGGGGCGCAAGGTTATCCTTCTTCATTTCTTGAAGAAGCATTTGGCGGACTTGTCAGAATGGGATTTACAGCCGAGAATATTTTCGACACTTTCAGTTTTGTGGCGAATGATCCGGGTTTCAAAAGATTTATCGATTTGATTCGCCAGCACATAGAGCGAGCGACGTCTCAGTTGGAAACAGCTAATTAAAAACTTAAAGGGGCCAATTTGGATTTTTGGCAGACTGTTTTTGCCGCAGGATTGGGTGCATTTATAGCAACGATGGGGAAATCGTGGCTTACCCATATCGTAGGCGTGGCAAAATTGGATGAAAGCCTTCGGGATTACGATGTCGGGCTGGCCAAAAAAATAATTTTCGAAACTAGGGACTTAGCGGTTGAATATTGGCAATTGGAAGCTGACGATGAAAAGCTACCAGTAATTGATGCAGCTGTGGACGGGCGCCTTACGTTTTTAGGTCAGTTACTGGAAAGACTTTTCGCAGCCGAAACTTTGCTGCTGAGGAGAATAAATCTCCAATTAAACAAGTTTCACGACGCTGTAACCGACGGAAACTTCGGAGTAAGTGGGCGTACAGCAGAACCAAATCGGGCAAAAAGAATAGAAATTGAGTCGTTCAAACTGGCACACGAAACTGTCGTTTGTAGAAGGAAGATGCCTCGAAAATTCTTTCGAATATTCTAATATTTCTAGCTATAGCAAATCTGCCAGCAGTCATTTGAAAGAAGGTAGTATTCCGATCAAAAAACAATTGGGTCATCAATCCTTACGAAAATATTTCTTTTCGCGCGGTTTGCCGTCCCATCCGGGTTTGCCTTTAGGTTTGTCATCGCGCTCGCCGCCACGGTAGGATTTGCCACCGCCGTCGCGGTCTCCGCGGTAGGGTTTAGAGCCGCCGCGTGCGCCACGGTCATCCTCGCGGTGTTCCCATTTTTTCAGCAATTTGGCGTGAAACACATCGCGGCCAATCTTGCCTTCGTTGCACCACACACAGGCCACCATGTCACCGTCGACAGATTCAACCGCCATCCGCATGGACCCGGCTGTCAGAACCGCCAGATCGCCCATTTGAAACTCTGCCATAACGTAACGTACCTTTTGATATTGAGTTTAAGGCGTCAGCCTATAAACAGGGTGCGCAGACATTGAAAGCGCGAAAACGAAAGAAAGTAATTTGGCCATAGAAATTGATGAGTCCCTGAATGTGCTTGGCCTGACCTTGGCCGATTGTTCCATGAACCCGCGTACCGGATTTTTTCGCAACGGATGTTGTGACACGTCAGATCAGGATCGCGGCAGCCATACGGTGTGCGTGGTTATGACCGCTGAATTTTTGGCGTACTCAAAGTCTGTTGGCAATGATCTGTCCACGCCGCATCCGGAACACGGATTTGCCGGGCTGAAACCCGGCGATCAGTGGTGCCTGTGCGCGGCCCGGTTTTTACAGGCCTATCAGGTCGGCAAAGCACCACGTGTGCGGTTGTTGTCAACGCACAGGCGCGCACTTGAGATTGTACCGCTGGACGCGCTGCGCGAATTTGCTATGGAGCGGAATTAGCGCCGCTGCTTTGGGTGTCTGAGTGATTGATCTCGGTGGCCTCGATCATCAGCTCGTCCACAAACAGGCTGAGCAATTGATAGCGACCTGAAACACCCGCTTTGCGGTAAATCGCGTTGCTTTGCGCTTTTACGGTGCCTTCGCTGGTGTCGCGTAGCCGTGCAATTTCCTGCAAAGACATCCCTTTAACGGCAAACCATGCAACGTCGCGCTCAGCCGGGGTCAGTTGCCACTCAGCAAATCTTTCTTCTAAATGCTCGACAAATTCACCGGATGCCGCGCGCAATTGTGCACCAATCTTTTTTGATCTCGCCTCGGTTCTGACGATTGCAATTGCGCCAAGAACCATCCCCAACAGCAACCCTACCGCGGCACCAACTTCAAGCAATTCTCTTGATTGCCAGCTGATCGGCTGCGCGCGTACACCAAGAACATTCAACAGGATGTCGGAAACAAAAAAGGCGGCGCATACCGCCTGAATGGCGAACACCACACGTAAAAAAGCTGTGCCGGTTTTTGGCGAACTCACAAAATCAAACCCGTCATGTAAACATAATGTCTTTTGGTTGATCCCCAAGCAAGTAATCAAATCCGCCATCTTCCAGAAATGCCTGCCCGCCACCGCCGGAACCGGAATTGCCGCCGGATCCCGAATTTCCGCTGGATCCTGAATTGCCACTGGATCCCGAATTGCCACTGGATCCCGAATTGCCACTGGATCCCGAATTGCCACTGGATCCCGAATTTCCGCCCTGGCCGGAGTTTCCACTTGAACCAGAATTGCCGCCGGAACCGGAATTGCCGCCGGAACCAGAATCATCGCTGGAATCCGAACTGTCACTGGACTCCGAATCGTCCGCAGATTCGCTTTCAGACACGTCAAGCAGCAACAACTTGATTTCCTCGTCCGTCAAAGGCTTGGAATAGTCGCGCAATATCTCGCCCGTCCGGGTGTTGATAATAATTTCCCGCCGGTGATTTTTGTTGACCGCATTAATTTTTGTTCGGCCCAGCCATGTTCGCTGTACCGAAATGTTTGAATATCCCAACTGCTGCAATTGCGATGTCAACGAGCCTTGTATGGATTGTGCTGCCACCGGCGTTAATCCAAGGGTGGTTGCAAGGGTGACCGCAATAAATGTGCGACGATCCATTTTCAAACTTTCTTTTTGCCCTGCTGCGCCGCTAATTTTAAGATTTCGTCTTCGCACTTATTATCAGGTTTACCCGAAAAACGAAAATTATTTAGCAACCCAAAAAAGGGGTTTGCCACGCCCGGTACTGCCGGACGTGGCGCTTTGTTTCGGATATAGGCCTATCCGAAAATGATATCGGAGCTCTGACCGCCGTTCAGATAATTGAAATTATCCGCATCAAACGCCGC
>CAYZQS010000011.1:11364-43473 GCA_964480735.1 uncultured Rhodobacterales bacterium | reverse complement strand
GCCACCGGAACTACCCCCCGGACCGGAATTTCCGGATCCGTCATTTCCGCCTGAACCGCCGGGACCGGAATTTCCGCCAGAGCCGTCGTCAGGACCGTCGTCTGAACTTCCGTCCGAACCTCCGTCCGAACCATCATCTTCGCTGTCATCCTCGCTGTCATCCAGACTCAGATCGTTCAACTCGTCTTTGATCAGCTCGCCGGTCAAAGTGTTGTAAATAAGCTCACGCTCAAAACCGTCTTTTATGCCTTCAACCTTAAGTGTGCCAAGGCCGTGTTTTGCTTCGATGTTCGTATAGCCCTGCTCGGTCAAAGCGGCAATTACGTCGTCAATCAATGCCGCTTGTGTTGACGTCGCAGCAGTCATTGCCAGAACGACAGCAGCGGTAAATGAAGTTTTCTTCATTTTTTTCATATTTTTCATTTTTCAGTTTCCTCATTTCAAGATGCCGAACGTACGTTTTGTCCATTCGTTGAAACACACAATGACCAACAAAAATATTTAATCTATTCGCTGAAAGTTTATACGCGCACAAATAAACCAACAGAATATTCGCATAAACCAAAGTTTATGAACCGGTATTAACATCCACACCAAGGGCTTTGGCCACAGTAAAGATGTCTTTGTCACCGCGCCCGCACATGTTCATCACCAAAAGGTGGTCGCCGGGCAAATCACCGGCGATCTTGGCCACGTGGGCCAGTGCGTGGCTTGGTTCCAGCGCCGGAATAATGCCTTCGGTTTCACAACACAGCTGAAACGCAGCCAGCGCTTCCACGTCTGTAACCGACACATATTCAGCCCGGCCCATATCGTGCAGCCAACTGTGTTCCGGTCCGATACCGGGATAATCAAGTCCGGCGGAAATGGAAAACCCTTCCAGAATTTGCCCGTCGTCATCCTGCAGCAAATAAGTGCGGTTGCCGTGCAGTACGCCGGGCCGTCCGCCGGTCAGCGAAGCGCAATGCTCCATCTTTTCGTTGACACCCTTGCCTCCGGCCTCGACCCCGATAATGCGCACAACAGGATCATCCAGAAACGGAAAAAACAGCCCCATCGCGTTTGAGCCACCACCGATGCAGGCGACCACGCTGTCAGGCAACCGCCCTTCCTGTTCGTGCATCTGCGCGCGCACTTCCTTGCCGATGATGGACTGAAAATCCCGCACCATCGCCGGATAGGGATGCGGTCCCGCGACCGTGCCGATGCAGTAAAACGTGTCCGCCACATTGGTTACCCAGTCGCGCATTGCATCGTTCATGGCGTCCTTAAGCGTGCCACGACCCGAAGTGACCGACACAACCTCGGCCCCCAACAGACGCATGCGAAATACATTTGGCGCCTGCCGCTCTACGTCGTGCGCGCCCATAAACACCACACATTTAAGCCCAAAGCGGGCACAGACAGTGGCGGTTGCCACGCCGTGCTGACCGGCACCGGTTTCCGCAATGATCCGGGTCTTGCCCATACGACGCGCCAGCAAAATCTGCCCCAGCACGTTGTTGATTTTATGGGCCCCGGTGTGGTTCAGCTCGTCCCGTTTAAGGTAAATTTTTGCCCCGCCAAAGCGTTCGGTTAAACGCTCGGCAAAATAAAGCGGGCTTGGACGGCCCACATAGTGTTTCCACAGATCATCCATCTCAGCCCAGAACGTGGCGTCGGTTTTGGCCTTTTCGTACTCTGCCTCAAGATCCAGAATCAGCGGCATCAATGTTTCAGACACAAACCGCCCGCCAAAATCACCAAAGCGTCCGGCGTCGTCCGGGCCGGTCATGAAAGAATTGGTCAGATCATTTGGCATTTTTATTCTCCGCATTGCGTTTGCTTTGCGTCTAGCGCGGTGCGGGGGTGGTGGTAAAGCTTTCTTGGTGCTTAACCTGTGGCCGTTTTGGCCCAGGGAAATTCTCTTCGAGAAATTTTTACCGTTTCCCGCCAATGACTCTGACATATTGCCAATTGCAGAAAATCACATATTGCCCGGCGTTTTCCACCGCGAAGAAACCACGTCATTTAATCTCCAATTCAAACTCTGCCCGTCCGAAAATCCGTTCTACATCGCGCACCTTTGGACGCACGATGCCGCCTTCCCGAACGGCTTTGTCAAACTTCAGGTCAAATTGCCTAATTTTGCGTTAACGCGGCTTTGATGAACGCCTTGATCTTTTCCGTGTCTTTGATGCCCGGTGCCGATTCCACGCCGCTGGAAACATCCACACCCGGCGCGCCCGTCAAGCGCACCGCCTCGGCCACATTATCCGGGGTCAATCCGCCCGCCAGCATCCAGGGCACTGCCCAGCGTCGCCCGGCGATCAGCCGCCAGTCAAAGGTTAATCCGTTTCCACCCGGCAATTTGGCCGATTTGGGGGGTTTTGCGTCTATCAGCAACTGATCCGCCACGCGCGAATACGCATCAATGGCCGTCAGATCAGCCACATCGCCAACCCCCACAGCTTTCATCACCGGCAAGCCATAGGTCTGTTTTATGTCCGTAACGCGCTCCGGGCTTTCAGCCCCGTGCAGTTGCAGCATATCCACCGGTAAATCGCCGACAAGACGGTCAAGTTCATCATTTGTCGGGTTCACCATCAGCGCAACTTTGCAAACTCCAGCGGGCACAGTTTGCAAAACCAAGAGTGCTTTGCTAACCGGCAAATAGCGCGGCGATTTGGGGAAAAAATTGAAACCCAGGTAATTTGCACCGGCCGCAACCGCAACCGCCAAGTGGTCCTTCGTCTTCAGTCCACAGATTTTTACCTGCATCAGCGTTGGCCCATCAACCGGACATCAGTCAAGCAACGCCAGCACGTCGTCTTTGCCCTCGCCGGTTTTCTCGCGCAACCCTTTCACCTCCCGTTCAAGACGGTTCAGTTTGCGCCTGCTCAGGCTTGCGTCGTGTCGCTGTTTGAATTCGCGGATATATTCCCAGACAAAGCCGATCAACAGCCCAACAATGATGCCGCCCAAAATCACCACAAACAGCGGAACCGTCAGCGTATCTGCAAATGGCAGCAATGCGGAAATTTCGTCCGGCGCAAGCTGAAGAGTGACCAACTGCCGGTTTGCCAGCGCCACGGTAATAAGCAGACCACCGACCAACACCAAAAACAAGTAACGAATAAAGCGCATGAACGCCCTCTGGCTGCGCTGCGGATCAGCCGCCGTTCAGGCGGTCCCTCAGCAATTTTCCGGTCTTAAAGAACGGAACACATTTCTCGTCTACGGAAACCGATTCACCGGTGCGTGGATTACGGCCTATTCTGGCATCCCGCTTTTTGACAGAAAACGCGCCAAAGCCGCGCAGTTCCACCCGGTTGCCATCCGCCATTGCTGCAATGATCTCGTCAAAAACCGTGCCGACGATGCGTTCGACGTCGCGTTGGTAAAGGTGCGGATTTTCGTCTGCTATCTTCTGGACCAATTCTGAACGTATCATTCAAATACCCCCCCGACGGGCTTTACAGTGCTGGCAGCACGCATTTGTTTTTTGTTAGCTCGTGGAATACTGGCAGAAAATCCACTGACAGGGAATAGACAGGCCGCCGTTTCTGAACATAAAAAACCCCTAACATGCTGTTTGAGTGATGATTTTTCATGAATAATGCGGCGATACCCAAAGCTTTGGCCGTGTAAGCGGAAAAAACGCCGGAATTTTGCGTCTTTATCAAGTGATTCGAACAATCCAGTCCACCCAAACAAAAACGGCCCCCCAAAGCGGGAGGCCGTCATGATTTTCCAACTACACCGGATCAGTTTTCGTCTTTGCCTTTCAGCGCGGCACCCAGAATATCACCAAGGGATGCACCGGAATCTGAAGAGCCGTATTGTTCCACGGCCTCTTTTTCCTCTGCAATTTCGCGCGCTTTGATTGACAGTCCCAAACGGCGGGATGATTTGTCGATGTTGGTGACGCGGGCGTCCACATGATCGCCGACCGAGAAACGCTCTGGCCGTTGTTCAGCCCGGTCGCGGGAAAGGTCTGAACGGCGGATAAAGGCCTTCATACCATCGTATTCAACTTCGATACCGCCGTCTTCGATCGAGGTCACCGTCACCGTTACAACCGCGCCGCGTTTTACGCCGGACGTTGCATCGGCGAATTTATCACCACCCAACGCCTTGATCGACAGCGAGATGCGTTCTTTGTCGGTGTCTATATCGGTGACAACCGCATTAACGACGTCGCCTTTCTGATAGTCGGCCATCGCCTCTTCGCCGGACCGGTCCCAATCAAGATCGGACAGATGAACCATGCCGTCGATATCGCCTTCAAGGCCGACAAACAGACCAAATTCGGTGATGTTTTTGACTTCGCCTTCGACTTCGGTACCAACGGGGAACGACGCCTGGAATGTTTCCCAGGGATTGCCTTGGGTCTGTTTCAAGCCCAAAGACACCCGCCGTTTGGTGGTGTCGATCTCAAGAATCATAACTTCCACTTCCTGAGACGTGGAAACGATTTTGCCCGGGTGAACGTTTTTCTTGGTCCACGACATTTCGCTGACGTGAACCAACCCTTCAACGCCGGCCTCCAACTCCACAAACGCACCATAATCGGTGATGTTGGTCACACGGCCCGTGTGCACGCTTTCCAGCGGGAACTTACCCTCTACCAGCGACCACGGATCATCCTCCAGCTGCTTCATGCCAAGGCTGATGCGGTGGGTTTCTTTGTTGATGCGCACGATCTGCACCTTGATGGTTTCACCAATGGTCAGAATTTCGCTGGGATGGTTCACCCGGCGCCACGCCATATCGGTGACGTGCAACAAGCCGTCAACACCGCCAAGATCAACAAACGCGCCGTATTCGGTGATGTTCTTGACCACGCCGTCAACCACGGCACCTTCTTCAAGGTTGCCAACGATTTCCGCACGCTGTTCGGCGCGGCTTTCCTCTAGTATCGCGCGGCGGGAAACAACGATATTGCCCCGGCGGCGGTCCATTTTCAAAATCTGAAACGGTTGGGCCAGACCCATCAAGGGGCCCGCATCCCGCACCGGGCGCACGTCAACCTGTGAACCCGGCAAAAACGCAACCGCGCCGCCAAGATCAACCGTAAAGCCGCCTTTGACACGGCCAAAGATTGCGCCTTCAACACGTTCCTCCGCAGCAGAGGCTTTTTCCAACCGGTCCCAGGCCTCTTCGCGGCGGGCCTTGTCGCGGCTGATGACCGCCTCACCCTTGGCGTTTTCAACGCGCTCTAAAAATACCTCTACGCTGTCGCCGACTTCAAGTTCGGCAGGCGCTCCTGGGTTTGCGAATTCTTTGACATCAACGCGGCCTTCCATTTTATAGCCGATGTCGATGATGGCCTGTCCCGACTCAATCGCCAGAATGGTGCCTTTGACGACTGACCCTTCGTCCGGGGTTTCAAGTTCAAAACTTTCGTTTAGAAGGGCTTCGAATTCTTCCATCGTTGCAGATGTAGACATGTATATATAGTTCCTTTTCAGTACTTTAGCGGGCCGGGTGGTTGGTTCCACCGGTCTTTGGGTTTCAGTTGAGTGCGGCGGATCCTAAAACGACGAAGGGCCGGAACTTAGTCCAGACCCTGCATGATTTTTCTTATATTGGTCACCGCTGCGGTAACAGCGGCGTCTATAGACAGTTTTGTGGTGTCAAGCAAGAGCGCATCAGGAGCTGGCTTCATAGGGGCGATATCGCGGCTGGCGTCACGTTTGTCACGCGCCTTCACTTCGGCCAGCACAGTTTCAAAAGTGGTGTTCCGGCCCATTTTGGATAGTTCGGCAAAGCGCCGCCCGGCGCGAATTTCAACCGCGGCGGTGACGTATAATTTTACTTCCGCGTCGGGGCAAATCACCGTGCCGATATCGCGTCCGTCCAGCACCGCGCCGCCGTCCTGGCGGGCAAATTCACGTTGAAATTCGATCAACGCCTTGCGTACCGCAGGATCAACCGCAACTTTTGATGCCGTCTGCGCCGCTGCTGCTGTACGCAGGTCATCCCGTTGCAAATCTTTGGGTGTTAAAATACGGGCAATCTCCGGTGCCCGGTCAGCCTTTCCACCTTCAGCCGCCATCACGCCAACCGCGCGGTACAAAAGTCCGGTGTCCAGATGGGCAAAGCCAAACGCCGCCGCCACCGCTTTGGAGACCGTGCCTTTGCCCGCCGCTGCGGGTCCGTCAATTGCAACAGTGAATTTCACGCAGTGTTCCGGCGGTTCTGCCACGCCGCGATCAATCCGGCGGCAATCAACAGGACGGACAGGAAGAAAAACACAAATTTCAGCTGGGTCATCAGGCTGGAAAACTCAACGGTTTGGGCAATTAGTGTCTCTGCTCCGTCTTTGACCATCCCGGCCACGGCATTGTTCTCCAGCACGTCAAATGCGCCATAAGCAATCGGTACAGCCGCCACCGAGAACCGCGCCAGCGGCTGCCAGTGCCGGTACAGCCAGAACAAACCCACCGCCATGGCAACAGTTATAAAGCTGAGAAACACCATATCCAGCGGATACCAAATGTTCAGATAAAACGCCGCCGCATCCGTATCCAGCGCCGCCAGAAACTCCAATGCCCCTGATACCTCATATCCGCCTACACGCAGATCAAAAGGTTGCAGTCCGCCCGCCATTTCCGAAAACCGCGGGCCGGCCCAGCCGACCAATGCGGCGTATAACCCAACCGTCACGGCAACCCATCCCCAATAAATTCTTCGTTTAACAGTCATTTTCGCCCCTACCTGTTGTTTCTGGTAATCTCGGCGCCCAGCCCCCGCATCAGATTTTCAAACACTGGAAAACTGGTGTCAATCGCACTGCCGTCGTCAATGCTAACCGCCTTTTTCGCCGCCAGCCCCAGGCACAGGAACGCCATGGCAATCCGGTGGTCAAAAAAGGTTTTGCACGTGCCGCCGCCGGGCACGCCGCCCGCACCCATGCCGTGCACGATCAACCAGTCTTCGTCTTCCTCTACAGTCACGCCGCAGGTTTCCAGCCCGCGCGCCATTGCATCTATTCTGTCGCTTTCCTTGACCCGCAGCTCTTTAATCCCCCGCATCACGGTTTGGCCCTCGGCAAAAGCCGCGACCACGGCAAGAATAGGATACTCGTCGATCATCGAAGGCGCACGGTCTGGTGGCACCTCCACGCCTTGCAGCGCGGAAAACCGCGCCCGCATGTCAGCCACCGGCTCGCCAGCTTCCTCGCGCGGGTTCTCAAAGGTCAGGGCGGCGCCCATGTCCTGCAACGTTGCAAAAAGTCCGGCGCGGGTTGGATTAAGGCCAATGTTTGGCACCAAAATATCTGAACCCTCGGTGATCAACGCCGCGCACAGCGGGAAGGCGGCGGAACTGGGGTCGCGCGGCACAGCAATATTCTGCGCTGTCAGCTCTGGCTGCCCCTGCAGCGCTATGACGTTGCCATTCTTGGTCTGTGAGGTCTCAACCGTGGCACCAAACCCCTGCAACATGCGCTCTGTGTGGTCGCGGGTTGCGGCGTTTTCGGTGATGATCGTCTGGCCGCGCGCGTTAAGGCCAGCCAGTAACAGCGCCGATTTAACCTGTGCGGACGGCATTGGCGTTGTATAAATGATCGATGCCGGATCGGTTGCGCCGATGACCGTAAGCGGCAACCGCCCGTCGCTGCGGCCAAAACTCTGGGTGCCAAAAAGGCCAAGCGGTTCTGTAATCCGCCCCATTGGCCGCCCGTTTAACGAACGGTCTCCGGTGAACGTCGCCGTAATTGGCGTGGTCGCCATGGCCCCCATTATCAACCGCACGCCGGTGCCTGAATTACCACAGTCAATAACACGCTCTGGTTCGCCAAACCCGCCAACGCCAACCCCGTGGATCTGCCACGCACCAGGGCCGGACTGACTTACCTCCGCCCCAAATGCCGACATCGCCGCAGCCGTCGCCAACACGTCCTGCCCCTCTAAAAGCCCCGAAATTGTGGTTTCGCCAACGCTTAGTGCCCCCAATATCAGCGCCCGGTGCGAGATTGATTTGTCGCCCGGCACGTCGGCTGTGCCCCTAAGGGGGCCCGATTTTCGTGCCGTCATCGGAATTTGAGTGCCGTTCCCGGACATTGATCGCTCATCGTCTGTTTTTCTGGAATGCTGATAACAAGAGGCGTTGCCCGGGTCCATCGCCCGCTTTCATTGTTCAACAAATACTCAAAGTCCGGAAATGAGTATTTGCAGAACAATGAATGGCTGGTTAACGCCTTCTGAAAGTCAGATAATGGGGTGTTCGGCCCTCGCGCAGCGCCTTTTTTTCATAACGTGTCGATGTCCAGTCCGGCCAGGAAATGTTTTGTGGTGGACTGCCCAAATGCTCAAAACCATCATGGTCGCCTAATTGTTCCAGTGTTTGGCGAACATAGTCTTCAATGTCTGTGGCCACGCGCAGTTCTGCGCCGGGGCGCATGACCGCGGCCAGCGGGTCAAGAAATTCGGGATTAACAAACCGCCGCCGGTGGTGCCGGGCCTTTGGCCAGGGGTCGGGATACAGCAGGAAAACTTTGTCAATCGAGGCTTTTGGCAGCACATCCATCATATCCCGCGCGTCCCCATCGTGAATGCGCAGATTGGTTACGTTTTGTATGCGCATTTTGCCAAGCAACATGGCAACACCGTTGATGTATGGTTCGCACCCTATGATACCGACATCGGGATTAAGGGCCGCCTGATGCACCATATGCTCGCCACCGCCAAAGCCGATTTCCAGCCAGACCGGGCGGTTATCGCCAAAGACAGCCTTCAGGTTAAGCGGTTTGCGGGACGGATTTTCGGCCCAACTGACGTTGTGAACCCGCAGTGCCGTCAGGTCATTTTCCAGATAACCCTTTTGGCTGCCCCGCAGAGACTTTCCGTGCCGCCGGCCATAGAAATTGCGCCAAGGGGCACCTGTTGGTGCTTTGTCTTCGCTCATGAGGTGGCTCCGGTCCTTTTCAGACCGCCTTTTTCAGGGCCTCCACCAGATCGGTCTTTTCCCAGGAAAAACCACCGTCCGTGTCTGGCGCGCGGCCAAAATGACCGTAAGCGGCGGTGCGGGCGTAAATCGGTTTTGTCAGCGCCAGATGTTCTTTGATGCCGCGCGGGGACAAGTCCATCACCTGTTCGATGGCTTTTTCGATTTCGTTTTCGTGCACCTGACCCGACCCAAAGGTGTCCGCATATATCGACAGCGGCCGGGCCACGCCGATGGCATAAGACAACTGAATGACGCAGCGTTTCGCCATACCGGCGGCCACCACGTTCTTGGCCAGATACCGCGCCGCATAGGCTGCCGAGCGGTCAACTTTGGTCGGGTCCTTGCCAGAGAACGCCCCGCCGCCGTGGGCAGCGGCACCGCCGTAAGTATCAACGATGATTTTGCGCCCGGTCAGGCCGGCATCACCGTCCGGTCCGCCAATGACAAATTTGCCGGTGGGGTTTACATGCCACTGGGTGTCGCCGTTGATCCAGCCTTCGGGCAACACCTCGCGGATATAAGGCTCTACCACGGCCTGAACGTCAGCAGAGGTCATGTTTTCATCCAGATGCTGCGTTGACAGGACGATAGAGGTTGCCGCAACGGGTTTTCCCGCGTCATAGCGCAGGGTCAGCTGAGATTTTGCATCCGGCCCCAGGGTTGGCTCTGATCCATCCTTGCGCACCTCAGCCAGGCGGCGCAGGATCGCATGGGAATACTGAATGGGTGCGGGCATCAATTCCGGCGTTTCCTGAACCGCGTAACCAAACATGATGCCCTGATCCCCGGCCCCGTCTTTATCCACGCCTTGCGCAATATGGGCGGATTGGCCGTGCAGATAATTGTGAACCTCCAGATTTTCCCAGTGAAACCCTGCTTGCGTATAGCCAATGTCTTTAACGCAATCCCGAACAATGCCGTCGATCCGGCCTAAAAAATCATCCAGTTTGGCTTTGGTGGACAGCCCCACCTCGCCACCCACCACCACACGATTGGTGGTGGCAAAGGTTTCGCAGGCCACGCGGGCCATGGGTTCTTCGGCCAGAAAGGCGTCCAGCACCGCGTCTGACACACGGTCGCAGACTTTATCGGGGTGGCCTTCGGAAACGGATTCCGAAGTAAACAGATAGTTTTGACGGGACATTTTTCGCTCCGGTTTGTTTGATTCTGCCACGTCAGGAAGCCGTTGTGACAGTTGGGTGCAATCGGGTTAAAGGCGTGGCTTCACAGGGTCAATCGCTAAATTCGTTACCCAAACTTAGACGCTTTGATAGACGCGCCTGTGTGTCAGGATTGCCGCTATTACCACCGTCAAAAACAGCCCCCACGGCCCGTCACCGGTCCGGCTGTAAACCGTGCGCGGCAAAGGTGCAGGCAGTCGGGCATCCACGATACCCGCCTGCCCCAGCGGCAGCGATGCGGTAATGCGGCCATTGGCGTCAATAACCGCTGACACACCGGTGTTGGCGCTGCGCACCAGCGGCAGCCCCTGCTCGACCGCCCGAAATCTGGCCTGAACCAGATGTTGAAACGGCCCGGCAAATTCACCAAACCACGCATCATTGGTGATCTGCAAAATCCAGTCCGGGCGCTCTGAACTTCGCGACAGTTGCGGAAATATCGCCTCATAGCAGATCAGCGGCAGGACTTTGCCACTGGCGCCAAGATCAAACAACAACGATTTGTCCCCTGCACTGAGACCCGGCCCGTTGATAGTTGCCAATGCTTGCAGACCGAAACGGGACATCAAATTGCCCAACGGCATGTATTCGCCAAACGGGACCAGATGGGATTTGTCGTAAACCGGTCCGGAAACGCCCTCGTTGTCCAGAACGGTCATGGAATTGAATACATTTTGCCCTTCAAACCGCCGCATGCCAAGTATCACTTGGCCAGTGCCATTTGCGGATTGGCCGATAATTTTCTGCTGCACCGGGTTGTTGTCCAACCAAAAGGCCACCGCCGCCTCGGGCCAGATGATCAAATCGGGCGCGGTTTCGGCCGGCTGGCGGCTTAAAGACAACAAGCGTTCATAAAATACCGGGATCATATCCGCACGCCATTTCAGATGTTGCGGCGCGTTTGGCTGAACAAGACGCAGATTGGTTTCGTTTGCGGCAAGCGTGACGGGCTGGTTTTCACGCAGGGTGCCAAGGCCAAAAGCCGTCAAAAAAACTGCAGCCGCCAATGCTGTGAAAACCGCCGACCTCCGCCGCCCTCCCAAAAGT
This sequence comes from uncultured Rhodobacterales bacterium, assembly GCA_964480735.1. GTDB lineage: Bacteria > Pseudomonadota > Alphaproteobacteria > Rhodobacterales > Rhodobacteraceae > UBA5972. The sequence continues at coordinate 32,311 of CAYZQS010000011.1, read as the reverse complement.
GGCAACACCGCAATGACCATTGTCAGTACACCCAGCCCATGCGGACCCACATAGGCGGCCAGTTGCGCCAGCGGCGTGTCAATCCAGACATAGGCGATCAGGCCCCAGGGAAATCCGGTCAGCACATATGATCGCGCCAGTTCTGCCAGCCCAAGGGTGCAAACCAGCGCCAGCAAGCGACCGGCGCGGGTTTTGCCGCCAATGCGCTGTGCCAGCCAAAATCCCGCCGCCCAAAACAGGGCAAAACCGGTGGCGACAAACAGCAGGGCAAAGGGTGCCATCCAGCCAAATCGCGGCGCGTCCACCAAAAAAGGCTCGACAATCCAGTGCAGGCTGGCGGCAAAATAGCCAACACCGCCCAGCCAGCCAATCGTTGCCGCAGCACGGGCGGTCGCAACGCTGGCAAACCGTGACGCCAGCAAAAACAGGCCGATAACGGCAAAAACCGGCTGTGACACCGGTGCCTGCCCGGCGGCAATCAGAACGCCGATTGCGATACTTGCGATTCCGGAAACCAGCGCGGCGCGGTCAGAGAACCCGTTTCGTGCTGCCCCCACGACCCTTTCGCCGCTTAGGCTGCGGCGGCGCCGGGGATGCAAACCCGCAGGCGTTTGATGCGGCGGGCATCGGCATCGATTATTTCAAATTCCGGACCCTCGGGGTGTTTGATCACTTCGCCACGCGCCGGAACGCGCCCGGTCAGCAAAAACACCAAACCGCCCAAAGTCTCTATTTCGTCGTCCCCGCTGACGCTGTGCAGGTTTCTGCCAATTTCCGCCTCAAACTCTTCAAGCGGTGTTTTGGACTGACAGACATAGACACCCGGCTTTTCCAGACTCCAAAATTGGTCTTCCTCGACGTCGTGTTCATCTTCGATTTCGCCAACAACCTGTTCGATCAGATCCTCAATGGTTACCAAACCGTCAACACCACCGTATTCATCAATCACCAATGCAAGATGAATGCGTTCAGACTGCATTTTTTGCAACAATACGCCAATCGGCATCGAGGGCGGCGCAAACAGCAAGGGGCGCATCATTTGGCGCAGGTTCCATTTTGTCGATTTACCGTTGAAACCATATTTCAGCGCCAGATCTTTCAGGTGCACAAACCCCAGCGGCTGGTCCAGCGTTTCACGGTAAACCGGCAGACGGGTCAGGCCGCTTTCGCGGAAGACGTCGATCAAAGCCTCCAGCTTGATCTTAAGAGGAACCGATACAATGTCAGCCTTGGTCACAGCCACATCCTCAATCTGAACATTGTTCAGATTGCTGATCCCGCCTGCAGTCGCCAGAGGACCGTCAACCAAATGATGCTGATGACCGTTTGTTTGTGCCGCGCCGTTCATCGTGCCGGTCGCGGGCTTGCCAAAGAGCCGGTTGAAAAAACCCGGTCCTTTCGTGGCCTTTGTTGGCTGCGCGCGTGGCGCTGCGTTTAAAGACCCGTCCGTTGTGTCGCCCATATCTCCTGTCCAAAAATCGCCTGTCATGTTCAGACCCTCCTAATATGGGTCTGCAACACCCAGTTTTGCAAGTATCTTCACCTCTAATGCCTCCATCAGGGCCGCATCTTTTTCCAAAACGTGATCGTAACCCAACAAATGCAGACATCCATGCGCCAGCAAATGGATCAGATGGTCGTTCAGCGAGCGCTTCAGAGATTTGGCCTCTGATTTGCAGGTTTCAAAGGCAACGGCAATGTCACCCAATCCCGTTGCTGGCTCAAAACCGTTGAATTCCGGTAAAAACGGTGCGTCGCCTTCATGTTGTGCGGCCAGATCAAAGGCCGGCCAGGACAATACGTTGGTTGCCGTGGACCGCCCGCGAAAATTGCTGTTTAACGTGGCAATTTGATCGTCGCTGCTTGCCAGCAGGCTGATTTCAAAATTCGCGGGCGCAAGCGACAGTTCCGCCAGAACCCCGCGGCAGGTTTTTTCCGCCACCGCCCCGATATTTTCATTTTGCCAGCGGTCGTCTGCAATCAGCGTTTCAACCAGATCAGCCATCCGGTTTTTCGCCGGATTCATAAGCCTCTATTATCTTGGCAACCAGCGGGTGCCGGACAACGTCCTGCGCTGTGAAATGCGTGAAACCAACGCCCGGAACCCGCCGCAAAAGCGTTGCGGCCTGAATAAGCCCGGACGGGACACCGCGCGGCAGATCAACCTGACTGGGATCACCTGTAATTGCCATTTTAGAGCCGGGACCCAGGCGCGTCAGGAACATTTTCATCTGCATAGAGGTTGCGTTCTGGGCTTCATCCAGCACCACAAACGCATTGGACAACGTGCGGCCGCGCATGAAAGCCAGAGGTGCGATTTCAATCTGCTTTTCTTCGATCAGCTTTGCCAACTGCTTGCCGGGCAAAAAATCATTCAGCGCGTCATAAAGCGGCTGCATGTAGGGATCGACCTTGTCTTTCATGTCACCGGGTAAAAAGCCCAGCCGTTCGCCCGCCTCGACCGCTGGTCGGGACAGGACAATCCTGTCCACACTGCCGTCGATAAACAGCGACACCGCCGCGGCAACCGCCAGATAGGTTTTGCCGGTGCCCGCCGGTCCCAGTCCAAATACCAATTCGTCCTTCAGCAACTGACGGACATAGTCGGTTTGGTTGACTGTGCGCGGCTCCACCCGTTTTTTACGCGTGTTGATTTCAAGATTTTCTTTGGACGCCTTCACCGGAGTGCCCTTTCGCTGGCCTTCAACAGTTCCTTTGACAGAGCCAAATCTGATTTCCGCATCAACTTCTTCATGATCCACCGTTCGCCCCGACGCCAATCTGTCATAAAGATTGTTTAAAACAGCCACGGCGCGGTTTCGATCTGACGCTTCACCACCCACCACCAGTTCATTCCCACGGCGCACGATCTGCACATCAAGCCCGTGCTCAATCTGCGCAAGATTGCGATCAAACTCGCCACACAGGTCGATCATCAAACGGTTGTCGGGAAAATTCAGAAGAACCTCGGGCAGAGATTCCGCATTCTGAGTTTCAGGCAGTGAGGTAATCGCCAACTAGTGGTCCTGATTCTGGTTAGGTTTTAGGAAAAATGCCCAATCTAGGGCGCACGTACAAGGGGACATCGCGTATTATTGATAGTGACAAAAACAAAGGGCCGCAAAGACCATCTTTGCGACCCCTGCCCGTGGAAACTTGATGTCATCAAATTGGATCAAAAATCAGGTTTTTGAATTTGCCAACTGTGGTGTTTGGTTTGCCGACACCGGAACACACCGGTTTGCCGTAACGATCCAATCGCGCCGACAGATACCCTTCGGCACCGTCGTCGATAATCCAGTGATCACAGCCTCGCGGATCAATCCAGATACCGGCCCGCAGTTGGCTTAGGTGCTTTGAATCAATGGCGCGGTCTACAGTCTTGTCGTATTTCTCGCCAAAGCAACCGGCCAACATAACCGCTGAAAGACTGATCACAATTCCATTACTAAGTTTCATTTTACAGTTCCTGACTTTAGCGAATGCACGCGATTTCAACGCGGCGGTTCAGGCTTTTGCCATGGGATGTTCCATTGGATGCGACCGGCTGTCGCTCTCCAAAACCGCGGATTGACGAGATTCTGGCGCCCACGCTTTTGGCAATCTGCGCCACTGCATTGGCCCGACGCTGGGACAATCCGATGTTGTATGCGTCAGAGGCGTCGCTGTCGGTGTGCCCGTAGATTGAGTAGGCCGACGCACCCGCGGTGCGAAAGAAATTTTCCAGCCGGGCCCGATTGGCGGCATTGATGAAGTGTTTGTCAACGGCAAACAGCTGGTCAGAGGCAACCACCATACAGGCGTTGATACGACGGCAAACGGGAATTCCGTCGCGGGTGACATGCGGGGTCATATATCCTTCCCAACCGTCGTCCATCACCCAATGTTCGCATCCGTCAGGATCAACCCAAATGGCGGGAACATAACGTTCGCTTTTTGCCGACTGCGCCGAGGCTGTCGAGGCGACTGCGGCAAACACCAAGGCAACCGCTAAACCCACGCTTGCGCGCGTTGCATTAAAATGAAGTGGAAACACTGTTCTTTTCCTTTGCCTATTATCCAAAACTAGGGCGCGCTGGTTGCCCCAGCTACTCTGCCTCCACCCAGATTATTATTGCCAAAACATTATCAAATCTGGCAATTTTGTGAAGCGGAAATTGCGCTGATTATGCACTTGTGAAGAAACAATCCTGTGGTTCGGCAAATATTGTCCGCTGAAACTGTGATTTTATTGGGAATAATCCAATTTGGCACAAATTTGCCACATGCCTGCCACAGATTAAATCACGGTTCCGGTCAGCGAATTGGTCATGGATTTGGTGATTCTCACCGGTACGATTTCACCAATACTGGTAGCATCACAAACCGCGTGCACCGCATGTAGGTGCTCTGATTTGCCAATAAGCTGGCCCGGTTGTTTTCCCGGTTTTTCAAACAGCACATGGACAACCCTGCCAACCATCGATTCCTGGGCCGCGGTTTGCTGCTTTGAAAGCAGGGTCTGCAGGCGGGCCAGACGGTCATTTTTGACCGCCTCGGGCACCGCCATTTTATCCGCGGCAGGCGTGCCCGGGCGGGGTGAATATTTAAAGCTGTAGGCCTGCCCGAAACCCACCTGCTCCACCAGGTTCAGGGTATCCTGAAAATCTGCCTCGGTCTCTCCGGGAAAGCCAACAATGAAATCACCGCTAAGCAACAGGTCCGGACTGGCGGCCCGAATGCGTTCAACTATAAGTTGATAAGAGGCGGCGGTATGTTTTCGGTTCATGTCTTTCAGAATACTGTCAGAACCAGATTGCACCGGCAGATGTAAATAGGGCATAAGCTTGTCGCAATGGCCCAGCGCGGCAATCAGATCGTCGGTCATATCGTTGGGGTGGGACGTGGTGAACCTGATCCGCGCCAGCCGGTCAATCTGTGCCAGTTCCGCAATAAGCCCCGCCAAAGAAACCGTGCCTGTCGCGCCCTGACCGTGATAAGCGTTGACGTTCTGACCCAACAGCGTGATTTCACGAACGCCTCTGTCAACCAGATCGCGGGCCTCGTCTATAATACGCGCCGGCGAACGGCTGACCTCGGCCCCCCGGGTGTAGGGCACCACGCAAAAGGCGCAAAACTTATCACAGCCTTCCTGCACCGTTAAAAATGCGCAGGGCGCACGGCGCATTTTCGGGCTTTGCGGCAGGTGGTCAAACTTGTCCTCTTCCGGAAATTCCGTATCCAGAACCTTTTCACCGGACATGGCCCTTTCCGCCATTTTCGGCAACCGGTGGTAGGCCTGCGGACCAACCACAATATCTACCATCGGTTGGCGCTGCATGATCTCTGCGCCCTCGGCCTGTGCCACGCAGCCGGTAACGCCAAACTTAAGACCCGGCTTTTCAGCTTTCAGCTTTTTCAGGCGGCCCAGCTCGGAATATATTTTCTCTGCCGCTTTTTCGCGAATATGGCAGGTGTTCAACAGAATCATATCGGCGTCCGCCGGGTGCTGTGTGTTCTGGTAGCCGGAATTTTCCAGCGTCGCGATCATGCGCTCTGAATCGTACACATTCATCTGGCAGCCATAGGTTTTAACGAACAGCTTTTTTGCTGAATTGGTTTTGGCGGTCATTTCTTTACCTATTTGACAGTGGATCGCACTATGAAACACGCGCGGTTTATACACAGACGATCGTCACCGCAATCGGCAAGCGGCGGATGCCGATGGCTTGCAATATTCGCAGAGCGCCCTAAAACGAAAAGAAAACAGGCAATTTCTCCGATGAATTTTGCAAACATTGCTGATTTTCTGGCGCACGGCGTTTCCGCGCTGGTGCCGGGACCGATTGCGATACTGTTGATGGAAGACCTCAGCGAGACAAATTCCACCATCCGCCACCACCAAAAACTGGGGTTTGCCAATATTTTGGTATTTGGGCCTGACAGCCTGAAAATATCGGCAGAGCTGCACCCGCAGATTCAGGTGATTACCTGCGATTTAACGGCTGATGATGCGCTTGAAAACACCATAAACCCATTGATCGAAGCCCTGCCTGAAACATGGCTGTATTACTGTTACAACGCGGAATACCTGTTTTACCCTTTTTGTGAATCGCGCAGCATTGGCGAACTTGTGGCCTTTGCCACAGAGGAACGTCGCGCGTCCATTCTGACTTATGTGATTGATCTTTACGCCGATGATCTGGCGATATTTGAAGACGGCGTTTCGCTTAAGCAGGCCCATCTGGATCAATCAGGCTATTACGCCCAAACCCGAAGCAACGGTGAATACAGCACGCCGCTGGAGCGTCAGTTTGATATATTTGGCGGTCTGCGCTGGCGATACGAAGAACACGTGCCATCCTACGCGCGCAAAATTGACCGTATCGGCCTGTTTTGCGCTGAACCCGGCCTGAAAATCCGCGCCAACCACACCTTTAACATTGAAGAGTTCAACACTTACGCCTGCCCGTGGCACAACAATGTCACCGCTGATATCTGCTCGTTTCGGGCGGCAAAATCCCTGAAGTCCAACCCCGGTTCGTCCTTTGAAATTGACAGTTTTTACTGGCACAATTCGCGCAAATTTGCCTGGCATTCACAACAGTTGCTGGAACTGGGACTAATGGAGCCGGGACAATGGTTTTGACGCTGCATTTCTGACTTCCCAAACCCTATGCCGCAGTTTGCCGTCCCACAAAAGCGCCGCGTCAAAAAAGCTGTGTCCCTAAAGAGGCGATTTCCGCAATCGGACAACCACATCAACCTTGGTCATCTCCATACCGTCGGGAATCGGCGGCAAGCTGGCAAACTCAAGCGATTCTTTTGGTGCATCCGTAAGTTTCCCGCTTTCCTCCCAGAAATAATGCGGGTGATCGTCCGTGCGGGTATCAAAATAGGACTTGTTGCCATCCATCGGAATTTCGGTCATCAGCCCGGCCTGACAGAATGCCCGCAGCGTGTTATACACCGTCGCCAACGAAACCGGTTCGTCATTGCTGACAGATGCGCGGTGCAGGTCCTCAGCGGTCACATGTCTGTCGCGCCCGTCACCGACCAGCAAATCAGCCAGAACAATCCTTTGGCGGGTCGGGCGCAGACCACCGGTCTGCAGCCAGCGCGAAACGCGATCTTTGGGTGTTGGTTCCATGCCGGTATCCATAACACTAGGCGGCGCCACAGGGCAATATGCCGCAAATATTTTGCCACCGATTGAAATTGCAGACAATTCCCACACTGTAATGGCGTTGGGTATTGTGTTTTCAATAGCACATATTATCTGCCGGTGTTAGGAGAAGCGCCACGATCGGCAGTGACTTGGGAATCGCGTAACATGTCCAAATATCCATCCAGTTTTGATCTTGACGGTCTGTTAAAATGTGCGCGGGGTGAATTGTTTGGGCCCGGCAACGCCCAGCTGCCCGCACCACCGATGCTGATGGTTGACCGGGTGTTGGAAATTTCTGCGGACGGGGGCAGTGCGGGCAAAGGCCATGTGCTGGCTGAGTTTGACATCAAACAGGATCTTTGGTTTTTTGAATGCCACTTCCCCGGTGATCCGGTCATGCCCGGGTGCCTTGGTCTGGACGGTTTGTGGCAGTTGACCGGTTTTAATCTGGGCTGGCGCGAAATGCTTGGCAAAGGCCGGGCGCTGGGGGTTGGCGAAGTAAAGCTGACCGGCATGGTGACGCCGGACACCAGACTGCTGACCTATCAAGTTGATTTCACCCGGGTCATTGACCGGCGTCTGAAACTGGCGATGGCCAACGGTACCGTCCTTGCGGACGGTGAAGAAATATACAAAGTGACAGATATGAAAGTCGGTCTGTTTCAGGAATAGTTGGGGGAAACCCGCGCAAATCCAGGGGGCATCAATGCGTCGAGTCGTTATTACAGGTATCGGAATTATTTCGTCCATCGGCACAAGTGCCAAAGACGTGCTGGCGTCTTTAAAATCAGGTAAATCCGGCATCACATTTTCGCAGGATTGCGCCGATCACGGGTTCCGGTCGCAAATCCACGGCATGCCGGATATCGATGTGAAAGAACATATCGACAAGCGACAACTGCGGTTTATGGGCCCCGGAGCGGCCTATAATTATCTGGCAATGCAACAGGCCATCGCGGACGCAGGCCTTGAAGACGGCGAAGTCTCGAACGAGCGAACAGGATTGGTTGTGGGGTCCGGTGGCCCGTCAACGTCAAACTTCTTTCAGGCGCATCAGATCGTGATTGAAAAAGGCGCGCCAAAGCGCATGGGGCCGTTCATGGTCACCCGCTGCATGTCTTCAACCAATTCCGCCTGTCTGGCAACGCCGTTCAAAATCAAGGGCGTGAACTATTCGATCACCTCGGCCTGTTCGACCTCTGCCCATTGTATCGGCAACGGGGTAGAGCAAATTCAGCTTAACAAACAGGATGTGGTTTTTGCCGGGGGTGGCGAAGAGCTGGACTGGACCCTGTCCTGCCTGTTTGATGCGATGGGGGCGATGTCGTCTAAGTACAACGACAGCCCAAAAACCGCGTCGCGGGCTTTTGACGCCAAGCGGGACGGCTTTGTCATTGCCGGCGGCGGCGGCGTTGTAGTGCTGGAAGAACTGGAACACGCGCGTGCACGCGGGGCAAAAATATATGCCGAGGTGACGGGCTATGGTGCCACCTCTGACGGCCACGATATGGTGGCGCCCTCAGGTGAGGGCGGCCAGCGCAGTATGAAGCTGGCAATCTCGACAATTGGCGATCGCAAAGTGAACTATATCAACGCTCACGGGACATCCACACCGGCGGGGGACGTGACAGAGGTTGAAGCCGTGCGGCGGGTGTTTGGTGAAGGCACCACCCCGCCGATCAGCTCTACCAAATCATTGACCGGGCACAGCCTTGGGGCGACCGGTGTGCAGGAAACTATTTATTCGCTGCTGATGATGCAAAATGATTTTATCGCGGCCTCGGCCAATGTGACGGAACTTGATCCGGCGATCCATGCGGATGAGATCGCAACAAAACGCCGTGACAACGTTGATCTGGACACCGTTATTTCCAACAGCTTTGGCTTTGGCGGCACCAATGCTACACTGGCGCTAAGTAAATATCACGGGTAGGGGATTATGGCTGATCTTTTGTGCGGCAAACGCGGGCTGGTTATGGGTGTGGCCAACGATCGTTCCATCGCCTGGGGCATTGCCAGTGCTTTGGCGGCTGAAGGTGCGGAACTGGCATTCACCTATCAGGGAGAGGGGTTTGGCAAGCGGGTCAAACCACTGGCAGCCTCAATAGGGTCGTCGATTGTCATCCCGGCGGATGTGCAGGATGACGCATCACTGGACGATGTTTGCGATACGCTAAAGGCCACCTGGGGCAGCATCGATTTCCTGATCCACGCGGTTGCTTTTTCCGACAAAAATGAGCTGACCGGGCATTTTCGTGACACCTCGCGGGAAAACTTCAAAAACACGCTGGATATTTCTTGTTACAGCCTGATCGACGTGGCCCGCCGGGCCGCCAAACTTATGCCCAACGGCGGCACGATCCTGACCCTGACGTTTCAAGGGTCAAATACCGTCATCCCCTATTACAATGTCATGGGCGTTGCCAAAGCCGCGCTTGAAAGCACCGTTCGTTATTTGGCCAACGATCTAGGCCCCGACAACATTCGGGTTAACGCCATCAGTCCCGGCCCCATGCGCACTTTGGCAGGGGCAGCCATTGGCGGAGCCCGCAAAACCTACCGCGCGACCGAGGCCAACACACCACTCAGGGCCAATGCCACATTGGAAGCGGTGGGAGGTACGGCGGTCTATCTGGCGTCAGACTACGGTGCCTGCACCACGGGCGAGATCGTGCACGTGGATGGCGGGTATCATATTTTGGGGATGGCCCAGCCGGAGAACCTGTAAATACCCGGCTGTTTTCATTGTTCTATAAATACTCACCAATCAACCAGCCGCTCTGCGCTTCCGCAGGACGCTCATCGCTGCGAGAAGCGCCCGTCAGGGAGCGCCGAGCGCCCCACCGGCCCGTTACTCCGCCGCGTCCAGATAATCCTCCATCGGTGGGCAGGAACAGATCAGGTTACGATCGCCCCACGCATTGTCGATCCGGTTGACCGGCGACCAGTATTTATCCATGCGAAACGCGCCGGGCGGAAAACACGCCTGCTCGCGCGAGTACGGCCGGTCCCAATCGCCAACCAGATCTTCAACCGTGTGTGGCGCATTCTTTAACGGGTTGTTTTCTCTGTCAATTTTGCCGTCCTCAATGTCCTGCGCTTCGGCACGTATCGCAATCATCGCGTCGCAAAACCGGTCCAGTTCGGCCTTGGTCTCGCTTTCGGTCGGTTCCACCATCAGTGTGCCGGACACCGGAAAGCTCATGGTTGGTGCGTGAAACCCGCAGTCAATCAAGCGCTTGGCGATATCGTCCACGGTCACTCCGGCGCTGTCTTTCACCGGTCGCGTGTCCAAAATACATTCGTGCGCCACCCGATTGCCCGGTCCGCGGTACAGCACTTCAAAATGCCCTTCCAGCCGCTTGGCGATGTAATTGGCGTTCAGGATGGCAACTTTGGTGGCCTGGGTCATACCGGGGCCACCCATCATCAGGCAATAGGCCCAGGATACCGACAGAATAGAGGCAGACCCAAACGCGGTGGCCGAGACCGCGCCCTCTCCGGAACCGTCGCCCGTAGGATCGCCCGGCAAATGCGGCACCAAATGTGACTTGACCCCAATCGGCCCCATGCCCGGCCCGCCACCGCCGTGGGGTATGGCGAATGTTTTATGCAGGTTCAGATGGCTGACGTCAGACCCGATCTCGCCGGGTTTGGACAGCCCGACCATCGCGTTCATATTGGCCCCGTCCATATAAACCTGCCCGCCATTTTGATGGGTGATGTCACAGATGTCTTTAACCCCCTCTTCAAACACGCCGTGGGTGGACGGGTAGGTAATCATGCAGGCCGCAAGATTGTCAGAATGCAATTCCGCCTTGGCGCGAAAATCCGCCAGATCGATATCGCCGTTTTCCGCCGATTTCACCGCCACAACCTTCATCCCCGCCAGATGGGCCGAGGCCGGATTGGTGCCGTGGGCCGAAGTGGGAATGATGCAGATATTGCGGTGCCCCTCGCCACGCGAACGATGATAGGCGGCAATGGTCAAAAGGCCGGCAAATTCGCCCTGCGCGCCAGAGTTTGGCTGCATGGATATATGGTCGTATCCGGTGATCTGGCACAGTTTTGCCGACAGATCGTCGATCATTTCCTTATAGCCAAGCGCCTGATCGGCCGGCACGTATGGGTGAATAAGCGAGAAACTGGCCCAGCTGACGGTCATCATTTCCGCCGCTGAGTTCAGTTTCATGGTGCAGGACCCAAGCGGGATCATGGCGCGGTCAAGCGCCAGGTCACGGTCGGCCAGCCGGCGCATATAACGGGTCATTTCGCTTTCGGCGCGGTTCATATGGAACACCGGGTGGGTCAGATATTCCGATGTGCGCAGCAGGCCGTTTGGAATGCGGTATTCAGGCGCGAAATTGTCATCGTGCCGGTCCACACCGAAAGCCCGCCACACCGCCTCGATCACTTCGGTGCGGGTGCGTTCGTCGATTGAAATGCCGATGCGGGTTTTGCCGATCCGGCGCAGGTTGATCCCTTCATCCAGCGCCCGTTGCATGACCACATTTTGCAAAACACCCACGTCTACCGTGATGGTATCAAAGAAAAACTCCTGCTCGATCTTCAGCCCTATACTTTCCAGCCCCTTGGCCAGCCGCACGGTCTTTCGGTGAATGCGCTGGGCAATCGCCTTCAGGCCCTCAGGCCCGTGCATCACCGCGTAAAACGACGCCATGACCGCCAGCAGGGCCTGTGCCGTACACACGTTGGACGTGGCCTTTTCCCGCCGGATATGCTGTTCGCGGGTCTGCAGCGCCAACCGGTAGGCGCGGTTGCCGTGGCTGTCGATGGACACCCCGACGATACGTCCGGGCATATTGCGTTTGTAGATGTCTTTGGTGGCCATATATGCCGCGTGCGGGCCGCCAAATCCCTGCGGCACGCCAAAGCGCTGGGTGGTGCCAACGGCAATATCCGCGCCCATTGCCCCCGGTTCTTTCAGGATGGTCAGCGCCAGCGGGTCGGCCGAAATGATGCCAATGGCCTTGTGCTGGTGTAACAGTTCAATATGGCTGGTGAAATCGCGCAAAAAACCCATAGTGCCGGGATATTGAAAAATCGCACCAAAAACCTTTTCCGGCTGAAGATCAGTGTCAGGATCACCGATTATTATTTCAATGCCAACCGGTGCCGCGCGGGTTTTCATCACCGCGATGTTCTGCGGATGACACTTTTTGTCCACAAAAAACGCTGTGGCCTTTGATTTGGAGATCCGCTGCGCCATCGCCATCGCTTCAGCGCAGGCGGTTGCTTCGTCCAGCAACGACGCATTGGCAATCTCCAGCCCTGTCAGGTCTGAAATCATGGTTTGAAAGTTTAACAGTGCCTCAAGGCGCCCCTGTGAAATTTCGGGCTGGTAGGGCGTATAGGCCGTATACCAGGCGGGGTTTTCCAGAATATTGCGCTGAATGGCCGGTGGTGTGACCGTGCCGTAATACCCCTGCCCGATCAGGGCTACAGTCCGGGCATTCTTCTTTGCCACCTTGCGCATATGAAACAATACCTGCCGCTCGCTCTCCGCCCGCTCCCACTTAAGCGGTGCCTTTTGCCGGATGCTTGCGGGCACGGTTTCGTCGATCAGATCGTCAAGTGTTTTGACGCCGACAACTTTCAGCATCTCATCCATTTCGCTGTCAGAAGGGCCAATGTGGCGCAGATTTGCGAAATCATAGGGTAAATAGCCGGTTGGTTTGAATGGCATGGTGTGGCTTCCTCATATTTCGGCGGGTCCCGCATGTGATACGGGACCTCTCAGTTTCATATCCGGCTTAAATCTCTATTCAATCAATGCGTTATACGCGTCTTCATCCAGCAGTTCGTTCATCTCTGCCGCATTTGTCAGCTTCATTTTGAAAAACCATGCGGCACCAGTTGGATCCGCATTCACAAGTGTGGGATCCTCAACGATTGCCTCGTTGATCTCAACAATTTCGCCGTCCAGCGGCGCTACAATATCTGATGCGGCTTTCACGCTTTCTATCACGCAGACATCGTCACCCCTGCCCACTTCCGCGCCCACTTCGGGCAACTCCACAAACACCAGATCGCCCAGTTGTTCGGTGGCGTGTTTGGTGATTCCAACGGTGACAATTCCGTCGTTTTCTTCCAGCCATTCGTGATCTTCGGTGAATTTCATTGTCTTTCTCCCTTTTGAATACTACCGCTTGAAACCCGCCGGTGTGAACGGCATTGGGGAAATCGTTGCAGCCATGCGCTTGCCTCGGATATCGGCATAAATAACTGTACCCACGTCATGGTATTTCGCGCTGACGTAACCCATAGACATCGGTCCCTGAAGTGTTGGACCAAAACCACCGGACGTAACAGCGCCAATCGGATCAGCCGCGCTTTCATCGGCAAACAACCGGGTGCCTGCCCGCATCGGTGCGCGGCCCGCAGGCAGCATTCCGACCCGTTTGCGCTTTGGTCCGTAAGTAAAATCCCTGAAAATCCGCGCTGCGCCGGGAAATCCGCCGGCCCGGTCCCCCCCTTCGCGGCGCACTTTTTGAATGGCCCAGTTCAGCGATGCCTCAACCGGCGTGGTGGTTTCATCAATATCGTTGCCATAAAGGCATAGGCCTGCCTCCAGCCGCAGGCTGTCCCGCGCACCAAGGCCGATGGCCTGCACCTCGTTCCTGTCCAGCAAGTGGCGCGCCAAGGTTTCGGCCTGTCTGTCCGGCACAGAAATTTCATAACCGTCTTCGCCGGTATAACCGGAGCGGGACACCCAACACTGCGCGCCTGACAACTGAACCGTTGCCACATCCATAAACGTCATGTCTGCCACTTCAGGCGCAAGCCGCGCCAGCGCCGTCTGGGCGGCAGGGCCCTGCAGGGCCAACAGCGCGCGGCCTTTGATTATTTCAAGATCACAGACGTCAGAAAGCCCGGCCTGCATCAGGGCAAAATCAGCCTCCTTGCAGGCGGCGTTCACCACCAGGAACAGATGACCGCCACGATTGGCGATCATCAGATCATCCAGAATGCCACCTGCATCGTTTGTGAAAAATCCATATCTTTGCCGATCCACCCCGATCCCCAGCACATCCACCGGCACAAGTTTTTCCAGCGCCAGCGCCGCGTCCGCCAGATCGCCGGTTTTCGGGCGAATACGCACCTGGCCCATGTGGCTGACATCAAACAATCCGGCGGCGGCACGACAGTGCAAATGCTCTTTCATCACGCCGGGCGGATATTGCACCGGCATTTCATACCCGGCAAACGGAACCATTTTGGCATTCAGTTCGACGTGAAGATCGTAAAGTGGTGTTTTTTGCAGGTCGGCCATTTTCACCCCCGAATTGGCATAGTCCTCAAACCAGCCAAAGACATCCCGGCAGACCCCGTGGTCTGCTTGGTGATGCCCCCTCTGTCCTTTCGCCTGAGATCGTTATCCCTTCGGCGAACCGCAAACGGCGGTCTCTCTCCAGAGTGTGTCCACAGCACCGGTCCTTTGGCCTGAGAGTTTCCGGGGCGGTTGCTCCTTCGGCACCGGACCCATTGTCCGGATTCTCCCGATCCTGCTACGGCACACCGTAGTATACCGAATATGGATAGGCAAGCGGCCTTGCAGGGTCTGCGCAAAAATCTTAGAAACGATTGCCTGCTGGACTGGAAATATCACCGTGACACCCACCGACATTTTTGTTTTTGGCTACGGTTCGCTGGTGAACCGGGACACCCATGACTTTGGGTTTTGCGCTCCGGCCAAAGTTACAGGATGGCGGCGTAGATGGCGGCACACCACAATGCGACAGGTGGCGTATCTGACCGTTGTACCGGCGGCTGATCAGGTGATTGACGGATTGATCGCGGCAGTCCCGGACGCCGACTGGCCCGCGCTTGACCGGCGCGAGGGAAGTTATGACCGCCTGCACCTTGACCCGTCGCACGTCAGCCACGGTGTTTCGGGTAATATCACCGTGCGGATGTACAAGACGGTGGAGACAAATGACGCGGCCGCCACCGTGCGTTGCCCCATTTTGCTAAGCTACCTTGATTGCGTGATTAAAGGATTTCTTGACGTGTTCGGCCGGCAGGGGGTGGCGGATTTCTTTGCCAGCACCGATGGCTGGGATGCCCCGATCCTGAATGATCGCAAAGACCCCAGATACCCGCGTCACGTTGAGCTGAGCAAAAGCGAAAAGCAGTTGGTGGATGAGCGTCTGGCCGCGTTAACGCCGGTGCAGGAACAGTTGCAGCAAACGGGTGCGATGGACAAAGGGCTTTGGCACGCCTAGGGGTTTCTTTGCGTTCTCCTGTTTGTTGATGACGCGATAGGCCAGCACCCAGGCGATCAGAGCAAACAAAACCCCGCCAAAGGCCTGCCCGATCAGCACACCCTTTGCGCCGTAATAGCTTGCACCAAGCGCAACCAGCGGGACAGTGCCCAGCGTGTTCCGGCCCCAGTTCAACCAGGTGGAATAATATGGATGGTGCAGGTTGTTAAACGCGGCGTTGCAAACAAACATGACGCCGGTGAAAAAGAACAACAACGCCAGCGGACCACAAAACAAAAACACCAGTTCCCGGGCAATGCCGGTGGCGCCAAACAGCTGGGCAATCGGCTCGCGCAGCAAAAACAGCACCAGCGTGGCCCCCAGCACACAGACCGCCACAAACAAAATCCCATCGCGAAACGCACCACGCACCCGGTCAAACTGCCCGGCACCGAAATTTTGCCCAAGGATCGGGCCGATGGCGCCGGAAAGGGCAAAAACCACGGCCAGCGCAACCGGTGTCAAACGTCCGACCATTGCCATGCCGGCCACCGCCGCCTCGCCAAACTCAGCCATTGTCCGCGTGACATAGGCCGAGCCCAGCGGGGTTGCCAGTTGGGTCAGGATACCGGGTACGGCGATGGCCAGAATAGGGGCCAGATCGCGCATAAGATGCGGAAAATTTGGCCGGTCCAATCCGCCGTAAACTTTGAAAATCGGCCACAGCGCCGCCGCGGCAATACCCACCCGTGTGGCCACAGACGCCAAAGCGGCACCGGTCAGTTCCAGATCAAGGCCGAAAATCAGTATCGGGTCCAAAACCGCGTTGATAGCACCGCCAATAAGGGTGACCATCATCGCCCGGCGTGCGTCTCCGTGACCGCGCAAAACCGCGCTGCCAACCATGCCAACGGTTAAAAGCGGCAAACTTGGAATGATAATCTGAAGGTAACCGACCGACATGGTCAGCGTATTGCCGCTGGCCCCCATCAGGGCAGATAGAAAAGGCAGGTTGATCCAGACAATGGCGGCAAAGATTGAACTGACAACCAGCCCCGTCACGATGGTGCTGGTGGCCTGGGACCGCGCCAGATTTTTATCCCCACCCCCCAGCGCCTGAGCCACCAGCGCCCCGGCCGCGATGCTCATGCCGATGGAAAAAGACGTGGTAAAAAACAGGATCGCGCCGGAATAGCCGATGGCGGCGGCCAGTTCTGGTTCGCCAAGCATTGATATGAAAACCATATCCGCCAGATCAACCAGAAATATCGCCATCAGGCCGATGCTGGCGGTCAGCGACATCGTGGTGACATGGCGAAACAGATTGCCTGTCAGAAATTTTGCCTGTTCGTTGTCTGCCACGCTTCACCCCGAATATTGGGGTCACTATAGGTGAGGTCGGGCGCAAGTAAACATCCGCAATCCATGACGAAATGCCTGATGGATTGGACCGGTAATTACATCAAAACGTTTGTATTTTGCAGCAGCGGCAGCAAACGTGACATATCCGGGCCGTGGGTCATCCCGGTAAGTGCGCTGCGCAGCGGCATGAACAGGTCGCGCCCTTTGCGCCCTGTGGCCTGTTTCACAGCGGCGGTCCAGCTTGACCAGCTGTCACAATCACGCGGCGCGTCAGGCAGCAGTTTCATCGCCTGGGCAACAAAATCCCTGTCCGCGTCAGCAATCAACGGTTTGGCACCATCCCGGCACAAGACCCACCAATCCTCGGTGTCTTTGCGGGTGGGCGTATTCTCACGTACCGCCGCCCAAAATGCCGGTGCAATATCCGCCGGGACGCCAAGCTGCGACAACTGCGGCGCCATGTCCTCAAACGACAGGCCGCTGACAATTTTCGCGGTCAGCGGCCACAGGTCCTGGACGTCAAATTTTGTTGGCGCAGACCCAAACTGGTCCAGTTCAAAGCCCTCAGCCAACCCGTCAAGGCTGGTCCGCACTTCCACAGGACCAGACGATCCCAGCCGCGCCAGCAACGACAACAACGCCATCGGTTCCACGCCTTGCGCACGCAGATCACGCAGCGCCAACGTGCCCAGTCGTTTTGACAGCCCCTCACCCTGCGGCCCCGTCAACAGCGAATGGTGGGCAAATTCAGGGACGTCTGCGTCGAGGGCTTGAATAATCTGTATTTGCGTGGCGGTATTTGTCACATGATCAGACCCGCGCACCACATGCGTGATGCCCATGTCAATATCGTCAACCACCGAAGCCAGCGTGTACAGAACCTGCCCGTCACCCCGGATCAGCACCGGATCAGACACGCTTGCCGCATCAATAGAGATGTCGCCGATGATGCCGTCGCTCCAGTTGATGCGTTCGTGATCAAGTTTAAACCGCCAGTGGCCGCCACGATCTTCACGCAATCTGGATTTGTCGCTGTCTGACAGCACCAGTGCAGCGCGGTCATAGACAGGCGGTTTGCCCATGTTCAGCTGTTTTTTGCGTTTCAGATCCAGCTCTGTGGGCGTCTCAAAACACTCGTATAACCGGCCCATATCCTTTAGACGTGTTGCCGCGTCGCCGTACCGGCTCAACCTTGCGGATTGGGTTTCTATGCGGTCCCATGTCAGGCCCAGCCATTCTAAATCCTGCCTGATCGCATCAGCAAATTCCGGCTTTGACCGATCCGGATCGGTGTCATCCAAACGCAGAATAAACGCACCATCCGATTTTCTGGCAATCAGATGATTTAACAGCGCCGTGCGCAAGTTGCCGACATGCAAATGGCCGGTAGGTGAAGGGGCAAAGCGGGTGATTGTCATGAGGCTGTAACCGGAGCATTCAAAAGGATTATCACGCCCTCCTACACCTCAAAAACCAAAATGCCAATGATGCGGACAACACACAGTCGGGCGGTTTCACAATTTAATTCTTGCCAACCAACGCGCGCAGCTTAAAGTTGCTGTTGCCGTTCCTTGTTTCAATTTTCAAGCAATCCGTAAGAAAAAAACAAATTTATGACCTCCGTTGATTCACCGCCCCGTCTGCCCATTCGCGAAGCAAAAGACTGGGTGAAAATTCTGTCCGGGTACCGACAACCGGACAACCGGCGCAGCCTGATTGAGCTGGGCATTACATTTTTGCCGTTTGTCGGGTTTTGCTGGGGGTCCTATCTGGCGCTAAGCGTCAATTATGGATTGGCTTTGCTGGCGTGTATCCCCGCTGCCGGGTTTTTGGCCCGGCTGTTTGTGATCCAGCATGATTGTGGGCACGGCGCATTCTTTGAAAGCCGCGAATGGAATGTCTGGGTTGGCCGGGCGCTGTCGGTATTGACCCTGACGCCATTTGATGACTGGAAGCACAGCCACGCAGAGCACCACGCGATTTCGGGTTGTCTGGACAAGCGGCGTGCCTGCGATATCAAAGTGATGACGGTGCGGGAGTATCAGACAGCGGCGCGGCCACGGCAAATACAGTACAGGATTTTGCGGCATCCCATTTTGCTGTTCATCATCGCGCCGGTGTTCGTGTTCTTTTTTCGCTACCGTCTGCCGCATGATTTTGGAACGGCCGACAAAAGGTTGTGGGCCGGTGTGATGCTGACAAATCTGGCCATACTGCTGGCGGCCGCGGCGGTGGTCTCTGCCATTGGGCTGTCGTCATTTCTGATGCTATATATCCCGATAATCTCTGTGGCCGGGGCCATTGGCATTTGGATGTTTTATATCCAGCACCAGTTTGAAGACACGGTTTGGGCGAATGAGGCCGACTGGCAACTGCACAGCGCAGCCCTTCACGGCAGCTCGTTTTATGACCTTCCGGCGGCCCTTACATGGATGACCGGAAACATAGGTATCCACCATGTTCACCATCTGAACAGCCGCATTCCCTTTTACCGGCTGACCCAAGTGCTGGCAGATCACCCCGAACTGACCGAAATCGCCCGGCTGGATTTTTGGGACAGTCTGGCCTGCATTAATTTGAACCTTTGGGATGAAGACCAAAAAAGACTTGTCTCTTTCAAGGCGATAACCTGAAAACCTGCAGATTCATCGGTTTTAAATGACTTAGCGTCACAGTCATCCGAATTTATCTTGTAACCAACTCTGGCTGGGTTAAACACACGACAGGCAATAAACCAAATAGCGTGCAGGCATAAATATATGGCTCAATCTTCGGTTCCGCCAGCGACCGCTGGCGTCACTACCTCTGCGCGCGACTGGACTCGAATTTTGGCAAAATATCGCACACCGTTTCAACTGCGCAGCCTGTTTGAATTGCTGATCACGCTTGCGCCTTTTTTGGCCCTTTGGGCGGCGGCGGCCTGGGCCGTATCTGTTAACATCTTCATTTCTTTGGCAATATCGACGTTTGCCGCCGCATTTTTGATGCGTTTGTTTATGATTCAGCACGATTGCGGGCACGGGTCGTTCTTGAGAAACCGCCTTTTGAACGAATGGCTGGGGCGGGCGATCGGTGTTCTGACGTTGACGCCCTATGATGTTTGGCGGCACAGCCACGCCATTCACCACGCCGGATGCGGTAATCTGGATAAACGCGGGATCGGTGACATCAACACCCTGACGGTGCGCGAATACCGGGCTCGCGGGCTGTGGAAACGGTTCACCTACCGCTTTTACCGGCATCCGCTGACATTGTTTGTGATCGGTCCGGTCTATGTGTTTTTGTTTGAAAACCGGCTGCCCTTTGGCTATTTCCGCGACGGCTGGCGGTTTTGGATCAGCGCGATGGGCAGCAATGTTGCAACTTTGGTGCTGGCTGCCGCGGCGATCTATTTTATTGGCCTGTCCACCTTCCTGTGGGTATTTTTGCCAACCACGCTTATCGCCGGTGCGATTGGAATATGGCTGTTTTACGTGCAGCACCAGTTTGAAGATACATTGTGGGACGAGAACAAGGATTGGACGCTGCACGATGCAGCCCTGTTTGGCAGCTCTCACTACGACCTGCCAGTCGGTTTGCGTTGGATCACCGGCAATATCGGCGTGCACCACGTGCATCATTTGCACAGCCGCATACCATTTTATCGTCTGTCGCAGGTGCTGAAGGATCATCCCGCGCTTGCTGAGGTCAAACGCCTGACCCTGTTGGAGAGTTTTGCTTGTGTGAAAATGCAGCTGTGGGATGAAGACAGCCGCAAACTGGTTACCTATGCACAGGCCCGCATCGCTTAAGAGGCGTCGCGTATCAGCAAAAATACCTTATATCCAAACACGTCAAAGTCACCGTTTTCGCAATCCAGCCAGAACGCGCTGAAACCAACGACGCCGCCGGTTGAGCTTTGCACAAAACAATCGGCCAAATCCAAAGAATAGGCGTTTTCGTCAAACGTAATCGGATCAACCGGTCCGGTGTCACTGTTCATGGATTTCAAAACCGGATTTAACGTGGCCGCGATATAGGTTTTGATCTCATCGGTAGACGCAAGAATGCGCGGAGCGTCCTCGTCTGTTTTGATCAACCCGTCGCCGGTCAGCCTATAGGGATTTAAAAGGACATACCTGTTGTCACCCCACGCGATTTGGGACGAGGCAGACGCCGGGAAGGCACCATTTTCTGCCAGGATTTCCATCGGATTGGCACTGCCTTGAACGTC
>CAYZQS010000011.1:2458-11264 GCA_964480735.1 uncultured Rhodobacterales bacterium | reverse complement strand
AAAATCATAGCAACAAGAATTAAAGGAATTTTCCGGGACTTTTTGTTGGTAAACCAAATCGTAAGGAATCATGCTTAACAGTGGATTTGTTCCACTTTGTTGGGACCTGCTTGCAGCGTCAGACGTCCCGTCTGAATATTGCGCCCTGCCTTTCCCCGGGCAGGGCGCATTTATTTGTGCCGCTCATCGCGGGACAACCGCACCGGGGTTCATGATACCATTTGGATCAAGCGCCATTTTAATTGCACGCATGGCGGCAATCTTGGCTGGATCACCGAAAGCTTGCAGATCGGCAATCTTCATGCGTCCAATCCCGTGTTCCGCCGAAATCGAGCCGCCAAAACTGCTGACCAGCTGATAAACCGCATCCTTGATATCTTCGCGGATATCGTCGTATTCCTCCCGCTTTCTGCCCTTGGGCGGGAAGAAATTATAGTGCAGGTTTCCGTCGCCAAGATGGCCAAAACAGTTCAACCGCAAATCAGGAAACCGTTTTGCCAGCGCTTCGCCCTGCGCGATAAACGCCGGAATGTCACCTACCGGCACTGAAATATCATGGGAATAGACCGCGCCGATAAGGCGGTTCGCCTCGGGAATGGTTTCCCGCACCGCCCAGAACTCCCGCCGCTGCGTCTGGTTTTGCGCAATCAGCCCGTCATCGACCAGCTCTTTTTCAGTCGCCCAGACCAGAAAACGCTCCAGCCGTGCGGCCATGCCGTCAGCCATCATTGAACCCAGGTCCAGCAATACCATCCACGGCGGGCCAAGCGGCATTGGCAGGCGCACCTGCGGCAGTTTTTCGGTCAAAAACTCCAGCCCGCGCCTGTCGATCAGCTCGAACGCTGAAACCGATCCGGCCAGTTGAATCTGCGCTTCCGCCAAAAGATCAAGCGCTGCTTGCGGACTGCGCACCGATAAATATGCCGTGTGATATTCATCCGGCTTTGGCATCATTTTCAGCGCCGCTGCGGTGATTATCCCCAAACTGCCCTCGGCCCCAATCAGCAGATTGCGCAGGTCATAACCGGTGTTGTCTTTGCGCAACCGCTTCAACCCGTGCCAGATTGAACCGTCCGGCAGCACGGCCTCCAGTCCCAGACACAGATCGCGGGTGTTGCCGAAGCGCAGCACAGAAACACCCCCGGCATTGGTTGAAAGATTGCCGCCAATCTGGCACGTGCCTTCAGAGGCCAGCGAAAGTGCAAACAGCCGCCCCGCCGCGTCAGCCGCCGCCTGAACATCGGCCAGCACCATGCCTGCCTCAACAATCAAAACATTTTCTGCCGGATGGACCGCCCGCAGATTGTTCATGCGCTCAAGTGACAGGATCACAGGATCGGGCCCTTCCGGCATCAATTGGCCTGCCACAAGTCCCGTGCCACCGCCGTAAGGCACAATCCCAATTTTTTCTCTGCCACAGGCCGCCACGATCGCCGCAACTTCCGCCGTCAGCGCCGGTTTCAAAAGCACCCCGCCAATGCCGGTATACCGCTTTCGAATTTCCTCAACATAACGCGGGGACAATTCGCCGAAGGTTTTCGGCGGCAAATCAACCCGCAGCTTCGCCACGAAATCGTCAGTTACCGGATTAAGATCAGGAAAACTCATGTGGCGAATTATACTTTCTTCGTTTACCCGGCTTCGGTTTTCCCGCGCCGGTCGCTACGCAGATTGGCATAAAGAACATGGGTGCGCCAACGCCCGTCAATCTGCAGATAGCTTTGCGCCACGCCTTCGTATTTGAAACCGGATTTTTCCAGAACCCCGCGCGAGGCTTTGTTTTCCGGCAAACAGCCCGCCTGTATACGACTGAGATCAAGTTGCTCAAAAGCGTAATGCACCATCGCATCCACGCTTTCTTTCATATAGCCTTGGCGGGCATATTGCTGGCCGATCCAATACCCTAAGGTACCAGTCTGCGAAGGTCCGCGTTGAATATTGTCCAGCGTGATCGCACCCAAAATACGGTTGTCTTCACGACGCACCAGAAAAACCGGGACACCGGAACCGGATTCTACCGAACGTGACGCTGCAAGTACCCGGTTGGCAAACGAGCGTTTTGACAGATGGTCATGCGACCACACCGGCTCCCACGGGGTCAAAAATTCCATGCTGCCCTGTCGCAACCGCGCCCAGGGCAAATGATCGCCGGATTGCGGCAGACGCAGCGTCAAACGATCGGTTTCAATCGCAATCTTTTGACGCCGCCTAAAGATCATGCGGCCAGTCGCGCTTTCAATTCTGCCACTTCCGGTGCTTTTTCAACCGGCCCGTACATCGCCAACGCGATGTCTTTGCTTTCGCAAATACCAGTGGCAAAATCGGATACTTTGGTGGTTGTCACAGCTTCAATCTTGTCAACGGTTTCATCCAGCGACGGCACCCGCCCCCAGATTGCCACCATGCGGGCCAAACGTTCACAGCGCGCCGCCGGGCTTTCCAAGCCCATCAACAATCCTGCTTTCAGTTGCGTGCGGGCGCGGGTCACCTCGGCCTCACTCATATCAACCGCCGCCCGGCGCATTTCGTCGATGCACAGGCCCGCCAGACCGGCCACATCTTCGCCGCTGGTGCCCGAATAAATCGTCATCATACCGGTGTCAGCAAATGATCCGGCCTGGGCAAAGATCGAATAACACAGCCCGCGCTTTTCGCGTGCCTCCTGAAACAACCGGGACGACATGCCACCGCCCAGCGTCATGGAATAGATTTGCGAGGTATAGATCGAGGCGTCGCGGTACCCCGGCGCCTCAACCGCCAGTGTAAAATGCGCCTGCTCCAGTTCCTTGACGGTTCGGATTTCACCGCCGGCAAAAACACCTGCCTCCGGGGTTTGCACTTGCCGCCGTTTCAAATGCCCAAACAAACGCTCTGCCTCTTTGACAATCCAGTCGTGATCAACCGCCCCGGCTGCTGACAGGATCATCTGCTCCGGTCCGTAATAATCCGTAACGAACCCGGCCAGATCGTCCCGGCTGAAGGCACGCACGCGCTCGGTTGGCCCCAAAATTGTGCGCCCCAGCGGCTGTTCGGGATATGAAACCTCTTGCAACCAGTCAAAAACCACATCGTCCGGCGTGTCCAGCGACATGCCGATTTCCTGCAGAATAACGCCGCGCTCGACCTCTATTTCTTTGGGATCAAACGTTGGGTTCAACAGGATGTCGGAAATGACGTCAAGCGCGAGGGGCACATCGTTCTCCAACACCCGCGCGAAATAGGCCGTCATTTCGCGGCTGGTATAAGCGTTGATGTAACCGCCCACGTCCTCTATCGCCTCGGCGATCTGCAGCGCGCTGCGGCTGGTTGTGCCCTTAAACGCCATATGCTCCAGAAAATGCGCAATGCCGTTTTGCTTCAGATTTTCGTGCCGCCCACCGGCGTTGACCCAAATACCGATAGAGGCGGATTTCAGACCCGGCATATTTTCCGTCACGATGCGAAAACCGTTGGATAACGTGTGCAGTTCCACACTCATGCTGCAATTCCTTTGCGTATTTGCGTCTTTAACGCCTCAAGATCATTTTCAACCCTGCTAAATCGCTCTTCGCGCTCAGACAAATCAGCCATATGCGGCGGCAGGTCCGGGCGAATGCCACAGGCGGTTTCAACCGCATCCGGAAATTTCGCCGCATGGGCTGTGGCAAGCGAGATCATCGGCACAGACGGGTTGAACCGTTTATCGGCGGCCACCTTGATCGCCACGGCGGTGTGCGGGCAAACCACCTGTCCGGTCATCTGGTGGACGGTTGCAATAGCGGCAGAGGTGCCTTCTTCTGAGCACCGCCCGCTGTCAAATTCCAGCCGCAAGCGCTGCAGCGCGCCTTGGGACAGTTTGAATTCACCGCTGGCGCCCAGCTCGTCCATCAATTGTGCCACGGCGGCCCCTTCGCGGTCATAAACATCAAACAACGCCCGTTCAAAATTGGAACTGACCTGAATGTCCATTGACGGGCTGATCGAAGGTGTCACGCCTTCCTTGGTGTAGGAACCACTTTGCAACGTGCGGTGCAGAATGTCGTTTTGGTTGGTGGCAATAATCAGACGGTCAATCGGCAGGCCCATGCACCGGGCCACATAGGCGGCAAAAATATCGCCAAAATTACCCGTTGGGACTGTAAAACTTACCTTGCGATGCGGGGCGCCAAGGCTGACGGCGGAGGTGAAAAAATAGACCACCTGCGCCAATACCCGCGCCCAGTTGATTGAGTTCACGCCAGCCAACCGCACCTCGTCACGGAATTGAAAATCATTGAACATGTCTTTCAGGCGCGCCTGACAGTCGTCAAAATCCCCGTCAACCGCAATGGCGTGCACGTTGCTTTCGGTGGGTGTCGTCATCTGGCGGCGCTGCACATCAGACACCCGCCCGTCGGGAAACAGGATAAACACATCAACCGCATCCAGCCCCTTGAACGCCTCAATCGCAGCAGAACCCGTGTCACCGCTGGTGGCTCCGACAATCGTCACACGTTCGCCTCGCCGCGAAAGTGCAAACTCAAACATCTGCCCGATCAGCTGCATGGCCACGTCTTTAAAGGCCAACGTGGGGCCGTGGTGCAATTCCAGCAGGAAATCACTCTCACCCAACTGCACCAACGGCACCCGCGCGGCGTGATTAAAACCAGCATAGGCACGCTTGATTATGGCGCTAAACTCTGCGTCAGAAAATGTGTCACCAATAAACGGACGCATAACCGAAAAGGCCACATCTTCATAAGGCAACCCGGCAAACGCGGCGATTTCATCCGACGACAATTTGGGCCAGCTTTTGGGTACATAAAGCCCGCCGTCCCGCGCCAGACCGGTCAGCATCGCCTCTTCAAATGTCAGTTCCGGGGCAGACCCCCGGGTGGAAATATACTTCATCGCCCATGCAATTCGTTTTGGTCCGGCTGACGCCTGATACGCCAAAGCAGATAGGCTGTCATCCCAAACCATGCCAGTGCCATTAAATACCAAGTAACCGCGTATTGCAGATGGTTGTTGGGCAGGAATTCGGTCGATATCGGCCATGCGGAAACCGGACTGTCAACTTCAGAGCTCGTCCTGACAACCAGCAAAACCGGTTCGGTGCCCAAATGTGCCGCCATTGCCGGTACGTCCCGCGCAAACCAGATGTTGGCGGCAAGATCAGGGTCCGGCGTAAACAGCGGGTCCACTTCGTTTGGGCGGACAAGATTGCCGGTCACCGTTACCTTAATTTCCGGGCGCGGGTCATCTTTTGCAGGGCTTTGGACAAATCCCCGGTCAATCAAAATGGTCCGCGCTTCGGTTTCAAACTTTGCAATAATGCGAAATCCTGGGCCATATAGATCGCGGCTGGTCAGATAATGGATTTCTTCCGGTAAAATAACACCAGTTGCCTTAACTGCAGCATTGTTCACAAACACGGGTTCCACCGCTTCTTGCCACGGCTGCGGCTCGCCCATCATCTTTGCTTCAATATCGGCAAGCAATTCCTGCTTCCACGCCAGCCGCTGAAGTTGCCAGGTGCCAAGCCACAGCAGCACCGCCACGCCGCCAAACCCGAAAATCACCGGCAGGATCAAACGTTTTGCCATGAACCCTCTTAACCGAAAGGGCGCAGAGCATTTTGCCCCACGCCCAATTTCATTGTTCCAAAAATACTCTCGCGCGAAGCGCCTGAAACCCTATCAGCCGCCCCAGATGTAAACTGCGGCAAACAAAAACAACCAGACCACATCAACAAAGTGCCAGTACCATGCCGCTGCTTCAAACCCCAGATGCTGGGTTGGCGTAAAGTGTCCGGCGCGGGCGCGAAACAAACAGACGGTCAGAAAGATGGTGCCGACAAGTACGTGAAACCCGTGAAATCCGGTGGCCATGAAGAACGTGGCACCGTAAATATTGCCGGAAAACCCAAAGGCCGCGTGGCTGTATTCAAACGCCTGAAAGCCGGTAAACAGCGCACCCAGCGCAATGGCCAGTACCAGCCCGCGCACCAGATCCTTGCGGTTGTTGCCATGAACAATCGCGTGATGCGCCCAAGTGGCGGCAAACCCGGAACACAGCAGGATCAGCGTGTTCATCAATGGCAGATGCCAGGGATCAAAGGTCTCGATCCCCGCAGGTGGCCAAACACCGTCAACCGCCGGGCTGTTGGGGCCCATTGGGTACAGCGCGTGTTTAAAGAACGTCCAGAACCACGCCACAAAAAACATCACCTCGGACATGATGAACATGATCACGCCATAGCGCAGACCAATGGCCACAACAGGTGTGTGATCGCCCGCATGCGCCTCGGTCACCACTTCAGACCACCAGGCAAACATCACGTATAATACGCCGGCAAGACCGATCAGCCCAAGCCAGGGACCATAATCATGGAACCAAAGCACTGCACCGCCCAGCATCAGAATACCGCTCAGGGCGCCCAGGAACGGAAAAAGGCTGGGGTTCAGAATGTGATAATCGTGGTTTTTGACGTGGGCCATCGTTGTATTCCCTGTGGGTCTAATTTGTATGCGTGTGGGTGGAGTGATCGTGGTCTTTCTGCTCTTTTTGAATGGCACTCACCATATCATCGGGCAGGTCGGTTTCATGAAACGTGTATGACAAAGTGATGTGCTTGGCGAATTTCGCTTCAACATCATTGACGATATCCGGATCGACATAAAAGCTGACCGGCATCAGCACCCGCTCTCCGGGTTGCAATACCTGCATTTCAAAACAAAAACAGTCGATCTTGTTAAAATAATACCCGGTGGAAAACGGATAAACGTTAAAGCTGGCAGAACCGGCGATCACCCGGTCGGTCGGATTATAGGCCTCAAAATAGGCCAGCCCCGTCTCGCCCAGCCGCAGTTCCATTTCGCGCCGCATCGGTCTGAATTCCCACGGCATCGCGCGGTTCAGCGAGGCGTCAAAGCGCACTTTGATGGTTTGATCCAAAACCACGTCACTGCCCTTTGCCGCCACATTGGTGACGCCGGCAAATCCGGTTACCTTGCAAAACCAGTTGTAGGCGGGGATGGCCGCAAAGGACATGCTGCCCATGAATAAGACCAGCAGCACCAGCCGCACCAACATGCGCTGATTGTTTGCGGCAACACTCATTCGTCGGCCCCGACAAGCGACGGGCGCAGCGAATGATCAAAGGCTTCAAGTGCTGCGCCATTGCCCATTTTCACGACCGTAATTGCAAACAATAAAATGACAAACCCGCCCAACAGCACCCCAAGGGCGGCGTTGCGTTTGCCGCGTCGCCGGTGCAATTCGTGATCCTGTCGGATGGCCATATCTATACCCATTGGGGCCATCCGGCCCAGTTAAGTTCCAGCGCTTTCAGCGTTGCCTCGCTTAGCAGCCCAAGAAAATGGGCGAACAGATAAACCAGCGACAGCTTAAAAAACTTTCGCTCCGCGTCATATCTGCTTTGTTCCGCCGCGGCCTCGCCGCGCTTTGAAAGCTTATATGCGCCCGTCAAAAACAGCGCGTTCACCACCACGGTAACTGTCAAAAATACCGGTCCGCCGATTTGGCTGAATGCCAGTGCCGGACCGACGGGGGCAACCAGCACTGTGTAAATGAAGATTTGCCGGCGGGTTTTCTGTTTGCCGTGGGTGACCGTCAGCATCGGCACACCGGCATTGGTGTAATCTTCGTTCATAAACAGGGCCAGCGCCCAGAAATGCGGTGGCGTCCATAAAAATATCAGGCTGAACATCAGAACACTGTCAACGGACATGCCGCCGGTGGCCGCCGCCCATCCAACCATCGGAGGAAAGGCACCAGCCGCCCCGCCGATCACGATATTTTGCGGCGTCAGGCGTTTCAGCCACATGGAATAGATCACCACGTAAAAGAAAATCGTAAAGGCCAGCAGTGCTGCGGCAAATGCATTGGTGATCAGGCCAAGCATCCCGACCGCAAGCGCCGACAGCCACAGGCCAAATTGTTTGGCATTGTCCGCACTGATCTTACCTGCCGGCACAGGTCGGCCTTTGGTGCGCTTCATAATGGCGTCGATGTCCGCGTCCCACCACATATTCAATGCCCCGGATGCCCCGGCACCAACGGCGATAAACAAAACCGCGGTCGCGGCCAGAAACGGATGGATTGCCACCGGCGCCACCAACAGCCCAACCGCAGCGGTAAAAACCACCAGCGACATCACCCGTGGCTTTAGCAGCGCGAAATAATCGCCAAACTCTGCGTCGTAACCCTGATCTGTGACATTTACATCTGTCATCGACAATCCAAACAGTTTGCGCGGCGATGCGCCGGTAGATTTCGTCAGTTCGCGGCCACAGCAATCGCTGCCGGACCATTGGCAAACTCTACTTTCGCACCCTTAAGCCAATTGTCATAAACCTCTTGTGACACCACCTTTACCGTGATCGGCATATAGGCGTGGTCCTTGCCGCAAAGCTCGGAACACTGGCCAAAATAGACACCCTCTTTTTCGGCGTTAAACCAAAGCTCTGCCAACCGGCCCGGAACGGCATCCTGTTTCACACCAAACGCCGGAATGGTCCAGGCGTGGATAACGTCAGAGCCGGTCACCTGCACAACGATATTCTTATTTACCGGGATAACCACGGCGTTGTCGGTTGCCAGCAGGTATTCGTCCGGCGCATAGCCATATTCGGCCAGATCCTCGCGCTCCAGCAAAAAGCTGTCAAACCCCAGGTTGTCGTCGGTGTATTCGTACGACCAATACCACTGATTGCCCGTGGCCTTGATTGTTATGTCAGCCTCAGGAATTTCCAGCTGCTTGAACAGAATGGGCAGCGAGAACGCACCGACCACGATCAAAATCACAATCGGAACAATGGTCCAG
>CAYZQS010000011.1:0-2358 GCA_964480735.1 uncultured Rhodobacterales bacterium | reverse complement strand
GCGTTGCCCCCGCAAGGGTCAAACCGGCAAAAAATGAAATGAAACCGGCAAGGTATTTTGCTGTGCGCATCCGTCTCTTTCTCGTTGACTGGCAGAAATACCGCCGCTGAATTCATGCTTTGGGCGAACCCAAGAGAATCCGGTGTTGTTTTCTTGAGGGCAGAAAGCATAATTAAATCCAGAGAACAAGGTTACCATTTGCGGCATTGCGCCGCTTTTCACCGAATGTGAACAAAGCCCGGAGGCAAAAATGAGCAGCAAATTTCAGCCGTTTCAGTCGACACTGGATCAGGACAGCGCCCTGAATATCCTGCGTGCGGCGGTGCATGGGGCCGATGACGGCGAACTATTTTTAGAGCGGCGGCGCTCTGAGGCGCTGGTGTTTGACGACGGACGCATTAAGAATGCCAGCTATGATGCATCCGAAGGGTTTGGCCTGCGGGCGGTCAAAGGCGAAACCGCGGGTTATGCCCATTCAACGGAAATATCAGAGGCCGCGCTGAAACGGGCGTGCCAAACCGCGCGGCTGGCGGTTGGTGGTGGCGGGGGCACGTTGGCGATGCCCCCGGCCAACACCAACCAAAAGCTGTACACGGACCTGGACCCGTTTGAGGACGCCACCTTTCCGGTGAAAATTGAAACACTTCGGGAAATAGACGCTTTTGCCCGCGCCCTGGACAGGCGCGTTGTACAGGTGTCCGCAACGCTGGCGGCATCCATGCAAGAGGTGGTCATTCTGCGTCCCGAAGGTACGCTTTTGCGGGACACCCGCCCGATGACACGGCTGAATGTCGCCGTCATTGTGGAAGAAAACGGACGCCGGGAAAGTGGCAGTGCGGGCGGCGGTGGACGTGCGGGGCTGGCTGGATTGATGACGTCCGGCTATTGGCAGAATACCGCCAAAGAGGCGCTGCGCGTCGCGCTGGTCAATTTACAGGCAGAGGCCGCACCGGCCGGTGTGCTGGATGTGGTTCTTGGCCCGGGCTGGCCCGGTATTTTGTTGCACGAGGCCATCGGGCACGGGCTGGAAGGTGATTTCAACCGCAAGGAAACATCGGCTTTTGCCGGCCTGATGGGCCAGCGTATCGCGTCCAAAGGGGTTACGGTTCTGGACGACGGCACCATTCCCGACCGGCGGGGTTCAATTACGATTGATGATGAGGGCACGCCGTCGGGAAAGAATGTTTTGATCGAGGACGGCATATTGGTCGGTTATATGCAAGACCGCCAGAACGCGCGGCTGATGGGCGTTGCGTCCACCGGCAACGGGCGGCGCGAAAGTTTTGCCCACGCGCCGATGGTGCGGATGACCAACACTTATATGCAAAGCGGACAGGATGATCCCGCAGCGATTGTGGCCGATATGAAAGACGGCATCCACGCGGTTGGCTTTGGCGGCGGACAGGTGGACATCACCAACGGCAAGTTTGTATTTTCCTGTACCGAGGCCTACCGCATCAAGAACGGCAGGCGGGTTGCGCCGGTGAAAGGGGCAACGCTGATTGGCGACGGGGCGACAGCGCTTAGGCAGATTCGCGGGCTGGGAAACGACATGTCGCTTGACCCGGGGATGGGCAATTGCGGCAAAGCCGGGCAGTGGGTGCCGGTGGGCGTGGGACAGCCGACGGTTTTGATCGGCGGGCTGACGGTTGGGGGGTCGGCGACGTAGAGTGTTGAAAGTTGTGCCAGCAGCCTGACAAAATATTCACGGATTGGCATTTCCAATTGCACCCGGCGGCACCACAAAATCTTATCCGCGTTGGATGTTGGCACGTTTTGTGCGATTACCCGTTGGAATACGCTGCGATTTTGTACCGGATGCGAACGACCCAAAAGCGCTGGCTGAAATTTAAAGCGCTCCAGACAGCCCAAATTCACGCCGCAATGTCAGTTCGATCGCCACCCAGACGGTTTTCGATCAGGCGCAGTACATCGGACATGTTTGATGCAAACGCCGCGAGATGCGCGCGGTAGATTGTATTTGGGCCAATTCTTTTTCGGCTGACAAATCCATCTCTTTCCAGCACACACAGATGGTGGATGAACGAGGAACGGCGCATGCCCACGCGGGCCTCAAGCTGTGTAAACCGCATCCCGGAATCAGGATATTCCAGCAGAATACGAAATATTTTCATGCGCCGTTGGTGGGCCAAAGCGTTGAACGTGCGGGCGTGGTTTTCGTCGGGAATTGCGGTCATTTTATGTCCTTACAATTAGATTAAATTGCACTCGCTCTGACTTTCCCTATCGCCCAAAACTTGCGGAGTCGTTAATTTTTCAGAATTCCGAAAGACCAGTATTCTGGAAGTCCAGAAGTCCAGAAGTCCAGAAGTCCAGAAGTCCAGAAGTCCAGAAGTC
>CAYZQS010000010.1:44616-50902 GCA_964480735.1 uncultured Rhodobacterales bacterium | reverse complement strand
TGGAGCGGGCGACGGGAATCGAACCCGTATCATCAGCTTGGAAGGCTGAGGTCTTACCATTACACAACGCCCGCGCGTAACTTGCTTCCTATTTCACCGAAATTTTGGCGTCAAGGCCGCAGGCAACATGGTTTGATTAATCGGCCTGAACCAGCAATTTGTGCTGCGAAATTCAGTTATTGCAGCCCGCTGCGGCGCCGGATGATTGATCGCATCTTTGGCGCAAATGAAACACCCTTGCATTCTTGGCTGGGGCACCCTCAGGATGGTAAGCGAAACCGGGTAAAGAACGCTTACACAAGATCAGGACGCCACAAAGGAATCGCTCCAATGAAAAACATCTACACATTTGGCCGCAAACCCGGAACGCGTAATTTCACCGTCAAGGACCTACAAGACTTAAAAGGATCTGGCACCCGTCTGACCATGTGCAATCCAGCGAACGAGATCGAAATTCGTGCGTGTGTTGAGGCCGGCATCGACACTCTAACCGTATGGGACCGCGACATTGATCTTGCGCGGAAACTGGCCCCAACCCATTTCACCGGATCGGCCATGGGATGGGGGCAGTTCATTACCCATGATGAAATATTGCGCCACGCCATGGGTCAGATGGAAGCCGGTGCTGATATGTATTTCACAAACCGTTCTTTTCCGGTTGTTGAAATGTTGGCGCGTGAAGGTATCCCCGTTCAGGTTCACATGGGTCTTGTTCCAACATTCAGTCACTGGCGCGGCGGACTGAAGGCCTATGGCCGCACCACGGACGAGGCTCTGGAGCTGTACCGCACCTTCAAAAGTTACGAGAACGCTGGCGCCTTTGCATGCGAGATCGAATGTGTCGCCGAGGATACGTTGAACCTTTTAAACGAGAAGACGTCGATTGTGACCATATCGTTGGGATCGGGAAACGCGGGTGACGTGATCTTTTTGTTCATGGCGGATATTTGCGGCGAAGACAGCAACCCACCCCGGCACGCGCACGCATTCTGCGACCTTGGTAAGCTGCATCGTCAAATGTACGCCCAGCGGGTGGCTGCCCTGGAAGAATTCTCCTCCGAAGTCCACAGCCGGGCATTTCCTTATCCCGCACAGGCCGTCACCATGCATGAGGGTCAGTTTGAAAAGTTGCAGGAAGCCCTGGACAGCCAGTAAGCTCAGTCAAATTCCGCAACATCCGCCGGCTTGACGGTTCCAAAGCCCGTTCAAAAGGCTTTTCATCTCAGATTTCCCACGCTAGGCTGGCTGTTTCTGGTTTTGCACAGGCAGGGACCAACGTGAAAATAACTGAAATGGGCCGGCAGACATTTGTTGATACATTCGGCGGCGTTTATGAGCATTCGCCATGGATCGCGGAAAAATGCTTTGACCAGGGGGGGCATTTGATGGCCACCGATCCGGTCGATCTGGCCGGTCCGATGGCGATATTGGTGGAGTCAGCGGGCACCGATATTCAACTTGCGTTGCTGCGTGCCCACCCCGATCTGGCCGGCAAACTGGCGAAAAGCGGTACCCTGACAAAGGACAGCACATCAGAACAGACTGGCGCCGGACTGGACGCCTGCACCGGGGAAGAGTTTGCCGAGTTCACGCAGCTGAATACCGACTATCGCAAAAAATTCGACTTTCCGTTTATCCTTGCGGTCAAAGGGCGCAACCGCGCTGAAATTTTGGAGAACTTTCGTTCCCGTCTGCCAAATGACGTGGGCGTGGAGTTTCAGCAGGCCCTAAGTCAGGTCCACCAGATCGCAAAACTGCGCTTAGGCCAAATCACTTAACGAAATAGGCATCGCTGAAACCGGCACGTCTGGCCGACGACAGGGCCGCGTTCATGGCCGCCGTATCGCTGAACGGGCCCAGCAGAACGATTTCGTAAACCTTGCCCTTGCGGTGCAGCGGGCGCGAATGGGTCGGCAGACCGCCTTTGTCAAATCTGGCCAATGTCCGGGCCGCGTTGGCAGGTACGCCGAAAGTTGCCACCTGTACATAGCGCAGTCGCGTTGGCTTGAACGTTTTGGTTTCTGCGTCATCGGTCGGAAGTGTTGCAACAACATCCACCACTGTTGGCGTCACGATCTGGGTGGTTGCAGCCGGTCGTTTGGTGGATTTTTTGACGACAACCGGCGCAAGCGCTGCGGTGCTGTAAGTTCCCGCGCTTGATTGAACAACCACGGGTGCTGTTCGTGTGGAAACCGTGGTGTAGGGATAAACGATCTGCGGGTACTGGCTGCGCACATCGTTGCCCGTGGTCACATCGATCAGCTTGCGCGGCACAGAATCCGTCCAGATCAAATCCATCGACGCCTGCCCCGCAGCGGTGCCAACGCCCCGTCGGCCCTGTGCCTGATCACTGGCAATCAAAGAACGATAGCCCGGTGCAGGCACAATCTGCGCCACCGCCACCGTTTGAGGCGTTGTTTGCGCCCGCGTGCGGTTACCTTGAGCAAATGTTGCCGGGTGTACCGCCTGTGGAACCGTACGCACGTCAAAGTTGCCTCTGTTGTTGAACCTTATGACACTGGCAACATCGGACGGGAAAGTCTGGTTTGTGCGTCGCGCGGGCGTGCGCACCACCGGGACGGTCTGAACTTCCGGAACAACCACAGGTTTGCGGCCGGTGGGTCCGCTTGCGGTTGTCCGAATGGTGGCCGGTGCAAACAGGAAGGCAAATATATTGTTCTGCCGGCGACGTTTTGGTGGGGCCGCCGCGGTCCGGGTGCCGGTAGCCGCTGCGGGCAGGGTTGCGCCTTGCGTCTGCCTGACCCGCGTTGGCGCGGTCGTTCCGGCCACGCGGGAAGGTTTTTGGCCGCAAAACAGCCGACGGCTGCGGGTCACACGTGGCACCCATTGCACCTGACCACCAAATCCCGAGCGGATATAGACGCAGCCTTTGCTGTCTACATATTGATTTGACTTAAAACTGGCGGGCGGGATTTCCGCAGGCCCGCTGCTGGAGCGTAAAGTTTGCGCCTGCAATTCACCGGAACCCCATGAAAGTGCTGCAAAACTCAATAAAACTGCCGTAAATACCCGCATGTCTGCCCCCTCTGACTGGGGCGCAGAATGCCTGTATTTCCCAGAATAGTAAAGACTAAACCTAGACGATCACGCCCTATTTAGTGCCAAACATCCGGTCGCCCGCATCCCCTAGCCCCGGTAGGATATAGCCAATGTCGTTCAACCGCGCATCAACCGCTGCGGTCACGATGGGCACATCCGGGTGTACCTCTTTCATCCGCGCCACACCTTCGGGTGCCGCCAGCAGGCATAAAAACCGAATATCCCTGGCACCGGATTCTTTCAAAAGATCAATCGCAGCAACCGAAGAATTGCCGGTGGCCAGCATCGGGTCCACAGCAATCACCCGTCGTTTGTCCATTTCAGTCGGCACTTTGAAATAATACTGCACCGGCTGAAGCGTCTCGTGATCCCGGTAAAGGCCCACAAAGCCAACCCGTGCGGAGGGGATCAATTCCAAAACCCCGTCCAGCAAACCGTTGCCAGCCCGCAGGATCGACACCAGCGCCAGCTTTTTGCCTTTCAACGTTGGCGAGTCCATTTCCATCAACGGTGTTTCGATCTTTTTGGTGGTCATTTCCAGATCACCGGTCACCTCATAAGCCAGCAACATGCTGATCTCGCGCAGCAATTGACGGAACACAGCGGTGGACGTGGTTTTTTCGCGCATCAGCGTCAGTTTATGCTGCACCAGCGGATGGTTCACGATGGTCAGGTGTTCGGTCATATTGCTTCCCCCAGCTTTGAAATCACAATGGCGCGGGTGGCATCGTCGCAAAACGCCGCCCGCGCAGCGGTTTGATTGATTGCGTCAAATTCTGCCACACCCCAGCCAAATGTGCAGTTTAACATGTCGTATTCCCGCGTCATATCGGTGTGAAAAAATGGCGGGTCGTCGGTTGAAACCGTAACTTTCACACCCGCCGCCACCAGGTCTTTGATCGGATGGCTTTGCCAGTCAGACGCCACGCCAAGTGAAACGTTTGATCCCGGATTGACCTCCAAAACGATCCCTTCGTCCGCGATCCGCTGGACCAGTTCCGTATTTTCCACCGCCCGCACCCCGTGGCCAAGTCGCGATACCCTCAGATGATCCAGCGTGTCCTTAACCGAGGCCGCGCCGGCCATTTCACCGGCGTGGCTGGTCAGGTGCATACCGGCATCCCGTGCGATGTCAAAGGCCGACGTAAAATCCGCCGCACGCAGATAATTCTCGTCCCCGCCCATGCCGTAACCCACCAGCATCGGGCTGTCCGTATTCACTGCAACCTTTGCCGTCACCACCGCCTGTTCCGGCCCCAGATGGCGCACGGATGTCAGGATAAACCGCGCAATGATACCGTGCCGCGCCTCGGCGTTTGCCGCGCCTTCACACATGGCCGCAAAATATTCGTTCCAAGCACCCTGATCGCCGCCGCCACAAAAATCCGGTGAGACGAAAATCTCTGTATAAACCACGCCGTGGCTGGCGGAATTTTCCAGCACCGCCTCAACCAGCCGCCGAAAATCATCCGGCCCCTGCAACACCTCACAGGCTTTTTCATAAACCTTCAGAAAGCTCAGAAAATCCGGGTAATCATAGTGTCCGTCAGCGTTAAATATCCCGCCAAGATCCACGGATTTCTCTGCCGCAAGCATGCGGATAAAATCTGGCTGCGCCGCGCCTTCCAGATGCAAATGCAGCTCTGTCTTTGGAAATTTAGCCCAGGCCGTCACAGCAAATTCCGCCCCTCCGGTCCCGCCCTTACGCCCAGATGCGCCGCGACAGTCGCCGCCACATCGACAAACCCACAATGTCCGATCTCGCCTGTCCCCGCGCCTGCCATCACAACCGGCACACGTTCGCGTGTGTGGTCGGTTCCAGTCCACGTGGGATCATTGCCATGATCAGCGGTAAAAATCATCAGGTCACCGGCGCGCATCCAGCCCAGCAATTCCGGCAACCGCCCATCGAACCATTCCAGCGCCCGGGCATAGCCCGAAACATCGCGCTGATGGCCGTAAAGCGTATCAAATTCAACAAAGTTGGAGAACACCAGCGAACCGTCGTCAGCCCCCGTCATCAACCCGGCCAGATGGTCAAACAACGAGACGTCCCCTTCACCTTTGAAGGAAATACTCAAACCCCGGCCCGAGAAAATATCGCCAATCTTGCCGACCCCGTACACTTTGCGTCCCGCTTCGCTCACCCGGTCACACAGCGTCGGGCTGGGCGGGGCAATGGCAAAATCCCGGCGGTTGGCGGTGCGTTTGTACCCCTCCGTTTCACTGCCCAAAAACGGTCGCGCAATCACCCGGCCCACCTTCAGCGCATGCACAAACGGACCCAGATCGCGGCAAAGGTCAATCAAACGCTGCAGACCAAAATGTTCCTCATGGGCGGCAATCTGAAACACGCTGTCTGCTGAGGTATAACAAATCGGCCAGCCGCTTTGGTTATGCGCCGCCGCGTGCCTGTTGATGATCGGAATGCCCGAAGCATGGCAATTGCCCAAGATCCCCTCAACCCCCGCCAATTGGCAAACGCGTTTGGTCAGGTCCGCTGGAAACGCCGGTTCTGTTTCCGGAAAATAATGCCAGTCCCACGGCACCGGTACGCCCGCCAGTTCCCAGTGCCCTGACGGCGTGTCCTTGCCGCGCGACACTTCCGTTGCCACCGCCCAGCGCCCTTTCGGCTTTGCCTCCAGCCCCGGGGTTTGACAACCAGAGGCCAGCCGAACCGCCGCCCCCAACCCCAGCGCGTCCAGATTTGGCACCCGCAACACACCGCTGCGCCCGTCTTCCGCGCGACCCTCAGCGCAGGCGGCAATGATATGGCCCAGCGTGTTTGACCCTTCATCGCCAAATTCCGCCGCATCGGGCGCACCACCACAACCAACCGAATCCAACACCGTCAGAAAAACCCGCGCCATCAGTTGATCCTGCTGACAATCAGCGGGTTTTCGTCAGGCGCGACCTCACCCATTGTTATCGCCGCCGCCGCTCTCTTCTGCGCGGCTTTCAAAGCATCAGCGTCCGCTGCATGAACAACGGCCAGCGGCTCACCCTTTTCCACAAACAATCCCAGCCCGGCAATCTGATCCAGCCCGACACTGTAATCCAGCTTATCCCCTTGCGTCTGCCGCCCGCCGCCAAGCCCAACCACCGTAAGGCCCAGCGCCTTGGTCTTCATCGCGCAAACAAACCCCGACCGCGCCGCCACAACCTCATCAACCACCGGTGCGCGTGGCAGGTGTTTCAGATGGTTCTCCATAAAATCTACCGGTCC